>NZ_JAJGZS010000089.1:0-328 GCF_020806285.1 Shewanella sp. 10N.7 | reverse complement strand
ATGACCAACTCGCTACAGTTACTATGAGTACCTCTCTATTAAAAGGTTCAATTTGCTTCATAAAAAATGATCATTTTTATGATTTACTGAAAATATGACTAAGAAACGCCTTGGCGAGTTATCTTATTTGAAGCTTGAGGAATGGATGTTGTGGACTCTCTGTCAGAGCAGGTGCATTTAACGTCGAATTCACCTTAATCAAAATTCAGGTTAAACAGAAGCCGCCATAATCAAAAGTTGCGTTAATCATTAGTCAGGTTAATTAAAAGTCAGGTTAATCATTTATACGCAAAAAAAATGGCAACCCAATGGGTTGCCAGAAGTATCT
>NZ_JAJGZS010000088.1:0-333 GCF_020806285.1 Shewanella sp. 10N.7 | reverse complement strand
CATTATCAAGAGAGCAAAGCATCGTTAAACAACTATGTCAGTTGTTTGAAGTGCCACGAAGTAGCTATCACTATCACCTAAAACATCGCGGTATAGTTAATCCTGATTATCAGCGACTATGTGAGCAAGCTATTGAGATACACAGTGATAGTCGAGGCTCTGCGGGCGCTAGAACCATTGCGGGTCAATTAAATCAGCAAGGCGAAAATGTCGGCCGCTATAAAGCTGCAAGTTTAATGAAATATGCAGGTTTGGTGAGCACTCAGCTCAGAAAACACCGATACAAAATAGCTAAAAGTGAGTCAAAAATAGCTCCTAACCTGCTAAAAAGAC
>NZ_JAJGZS010000087.1:0-333 GCF_020806285.1 Shewanella sp. 10N.7 | reverse complement strand
CATTATCAAGAGAGCAAAGCATCGTTAAACAACTATGTCAGTTGTTTGAAGTGCCTCGAAGTAGCTATCACTATCACCTTAAACATCGCGGTATAGTTAATCCTGATTATCAGAGACTATGCCATCAAGCTATTGAGATACACAGTGTTAGTCGAGGCTCTGCGGGAGCTAGAACCATTGCGGGACAATTAAATCAGCAAGGCGAAAATGTCGGTCGCTATAAAGCTGCAAGTTTAATGAAGCATACAGGCTTGGTGAGCACTCAGCTCAGAAAACATCGATACAAAATAGCTAAAAGTGAGTCAAAAATAGCTCCTAACCTGCTAAAAAGAC
>NZ_JAJGZS010000086.1:0-338 GCF_020806285.1 Shewanella sp. 10N.7 | reverse complement strand
GAAACAACAGCATTTCCCTTCTCGACATCCCTTGCCGCCCCTACGAAATTGCTCTTAAAAGCGAGCAAGCCTCACGCTTATTCGAAAATAGCTAACGCTTTAGAAAGGCCATCCATGGCCAACTAAAGCTAGCCTGACGTCCTGTCAGTCTTACGCTATTTTCTTCAACGCATTTCAGCAATTTCAATGGGATTCTTTGTACCCGCAGATTCATTTGTATCCACAATTATTTCCTGAAATTATTCTTAGATCTGAATGTTCGATTTGAATTGAGGTAAGCAAAAAAATCGCGTGAGTCCAGACATGGATGTCTGGCTAGCTTTCGAGGGGAAGGGACG
>NZ_JAJGZS010000085.1:0-340 GCF_020806285.1 Shewanella sp. 10N.7 | reverse complement strand
CGTGAGCAACGGGCTATCTGCTCTCAAATAAGAGGCACTAATTTTAAAGATATGGTGCGCTTGGCGATTATCTACTGTTACATGCGCATATCGACCACACTATCTGTTTCCTTAAGCGGCTAGATAGTTCGCTCAAATTCCAGACACAAAAAAGCCCGCTACGTGAGTAACGGGCTACCTGCTCTCAATTAAGAGGCACTAATTATAAAAATATGGGGCACTTGGCGATGACCTATTTTTTACTATCCTTGTAAGGGCACATGGGCATATCGACCACACTGTCTGTTAGCTTTAGCTACTAACTAACTCATTCACTCAAATTCCAGACACAAAAAAGCCC
>NZ_JAJGZS010000084.1:0-352 GCF_020806285.1 Shewanella sp. 10N.7 | reverse complement strand
TTTGGAGCGACATATCAGGTTCGATCTGATGAGCTATACCTTGGCTTGGTATCGCTCTACCAACTGAGCTAATGTCGCCTTTCAAAACTTGGTATTGAAATTGGAGCGACATATCAGGTTCGAACTGATGACCTATACCTTGGCAAGGTATCGCTCTACCAACTGAGCTAATGTCGCCTTTCAAAACTTGGTATTGAAATTGGAGCGACATATCAGGTTCGAACTGATGACCTATACCTTGGCAAGGTATCGCTCTACCAACTGAGCTAATGTCGCATCTATATTTCAATTTTTAAAAAATTGGAGCGACATATCAGGTTCGAACTGATGACCTATACCTTGGCAAGGTATC
>NZ_JAJGZS010000083.1:0-353 GCF_020806285.1 Shewanella sp. 10N.7 | reverse complement strand
ACATCATAATGACATTTCCCATATCCCTATGGGTCAGATGTGAAAGAGCGACCTTATGTGCAGATACAACTGCGAGACGCTGCATTCTTTATATAAATCAAAAGGTCCATGTAAGCTCTGCCAAAACATCCATGTTTTGGTCATATTTGTTCCCGACAAAAAATGACATTCCCGCCATCCTTGGCAGTCAAAAGCTCGCTGCTGCATCTACACTGGGATTATTGTCTCTTCGATTTGACTGTATTCGTGACAATTTAAAGAGCTAAAAAGATCTAGTTCTAATTAGCTAGAAGATTAAATTTGAATTGAGGACGCAGAGAAAATAGCGTGAGCCTGACAGGACGTCAGGCTAG
>NZ_JAJGZS010000082.1:0-357 GCF_020806285.1 Shewanella sp. 10N.7 | reverse complement strand
AACCTACTTACTCAACAGAATTTAAAATTGATGCGGCTAATCTTGTGATTAAACAAGGCTATTCTGTACGTGAAGCATGCGAAGCGACTGGCGTAGGCCCAACAGCCATTAGGCGTTGGGTAAAGCAGTTATCAGAAGAGTTTGAAGGTATAACGCCAACAGCGACAGCCATGACATCTGAGCAGAGAAAAATTCAAGAGTTAGAAGCCAGGATTAAGAAGATTGAGTGGGAGAAAGACATCTTAAAAAAGGCTACCGCTCTCTTAATGCAAGACAACATCAAACGATAGCGTTAATTGAGTCATTATCAAGAGAGCAAAGCATCGTTAAACAACTATGTCAGTTGTTTGAAGTGCC
>NZ_JAJGZS010000081.1:0-374 GCF_020806285.1 Shewanella sp. 10N.7 | reverse complement strand
GGAACCCCACGAATTTAATAGGATGCTTGTGGTTCCCTCACTAAATCCAGCAGCATCTTAATCGCTAACTGCCAATGCGATTTCAACAGCTTCAAATTCTTATCTTTGTAGGCTCTCAAGCCAATAAACTGGTTTGAAAGTACATTCCGGTGCTTTATCGAGTTAGCTTGATATTGCCTGTGTTTATCTGCTGCTTTGACCGCCAAACCAAGCAGGTAAAGTATAAATTGTGAAAGACTGGCGATGAGTAGAAGCACGCTTAATTTATCTTGGTTCCTTGAGCCGCTATCATTCATTTTTAGACCTGTTTTAACATCTCTAAAGCTTTCTTCTATCTGCATTCTTGTTGAATAAATCTTAACGACTCTTTTGGC
>NZ_JAJGZS010000080.1:0-397 GCF_020806285.1 Shewanella sp. 10N.7 | reverse complement strand
TAACAAGAGACTATGGCGTCAATAGTTAATTTTAAGCTTTTGGCGCTTCCCACAAAACACCGTCTCTTAGCATCGAATTTAAGATCACAACCATCTTCCTAATGCAGGCAATAATAGCCACTTTCTTTGGTTTTCCTGCCGCAACTAACCGCTGATAAGTCTCTTTAAAAACAGGGTTAGATTGTATTGCTGACATCATTGCCATGTACAAAACGGTTCTCACTTGATGCCGTCCTCCTTGGATCTTTCTATGCCCTTTGAAGCGTCCACTTTCTTTATTCATCGGTGCTACACCGACCAATGAACTGGCTTCTTTGTTATTAATATATCCAAGCTCTGGTAGGTTGCTGATGATTGATGCAGCGGCAATTTTACCTATCCCTTTCATACTTTGTAG
>NZ_JAJGZS010000007.1:0-175879 GCF_020806285.1 Shewanella sp. 10N.7 | reverse complement strand
ACAACGCAGATTGGTGCTATTTGCCTTGCCCTACGGGGCGCAAGCTCGAAAACCATTGCTACGTTGTAAGCTTTGAAAAGTGAATAACAATTACCTCAGCTTACGCCTTGCATTGTTATCCGAGCTTGTGCCTGACAAAGCATTTTGAGGTAACATGGGTATAAATAATAACAGAAATACAATCATTTCCATAAAACTATCAACTAGTTTAGCTTATTACAAAATTCAGATGTTCAAATTGAATAAAAATAATACAAAATTAATAATCTGAATGTCCACTTTGGCTGACAGTTGCTTTGAATTATTCTCATTTTTAGGCTTTTGAAAATAAAAAAGAGCACCTCATGGTGCTCTTTTATATTGTATCTTAGCGACCGATACTGGCTTTTGCGACTAGCTTTATCGACTAGCTATTCCTAACAAATAATTCTGCTATCGACTGCTATCGACTGCTATTGATTGTTATTAACAATTGCTATTAACGATTGTTAGCAAACAAATATAGTAAGTTTATCTCTCCGTGTTGTCTTTTTCGATTAAGGCTAAAATCACTGGCACTATTTGATTAATAGCACCAACACAAAGACTTAATATTGCGACATATTCCCAACCCATGTTTAGCTCCTTTTTGTTCCAACTTAACGGCTGTCACGTTGTTTTTTCAGATGCAGCCAGTGTAGAAAAGAAGGTGAATCTAAATAAGTGAGAACTGTCATGGGTTCAGATGACAAAAGTCATATATTGGCGTTTTTATATTTATTAACGGCTATTTAATCAGCTTTAGCAGTGATTTAAATCGCTCGCCACTGGCTTGATGCTGTAGTTCAAATAAGCATGACTCAGTATTGGTTGTTCGTGCGCCTAATTGCGTCATCATTTGAATACCCAGTTGTTTGTTTTCAACAGTGCGTGAAGATACCGCATCGGCGACAAGATGGACGTTATAGCGATTAGAGAGTAAATCTTGGCAGGTTTGGTAAACACAAACGTGGGTTTCAATACCGGCAAGAATAATATCTGTGCGATTAAGTCTGGCTAACTGCTGCTGAAACTCTGGACTTTGCCAAGCGCTGAAATATGACTTAGGAATAACTTGAGTCGTTTTACTCAGTAGTGCAGCTAACTCCTCTGTGGTGCCGCCCAATTTATCGGGCAATTGCTCAACCCATAAAATTGGAATATCAAACAGCTGCGCTCCTTGAATAAGAATGCCCAGTTGTTTGTGGAGTTCGGGAGATTGTTGCATGACTTGGGCAAGTTTACCCTGAACATCAATGATCACTAATACCGATTTATCTGTGGTTAACATGGCCATTCCTTACTACTGGAGAATTAGGTGTATGAGTCATATTGAGTAAACGATACTTTTGCACTAATGACTATTGTCGAAAAGTCGAACAAGCTTAATCAGCGTTAAACGGTAAGTGAGTTATCCTGTAAATCTAATACGGTGATGCTGTTATGGTTATGGCTATGGATATGACTATGGCTAAGCAGCTATGACTGCGTTGCTATTGCTATTGCTATTGCTATTGCTATTGCTATAGATATCGATAAAGAGATAGAGCTGCAACTGGGCCTTCAAGGAAGAGTAATGAACAAGCGAATTATTATATGTGCCGACGGTACTTGGAACCGACCTGAAGAAGACATTAACCAAGATCAAGCGACCAATGTGCTGCGTCTAGCGAGAGCCATTAGCCCCGTCGCTGCCGATGGCACTCCCCAACAGGTATTTTATGACTGGGGAGTAGGCTCTTATTACGACGGCATCATTGGTGGCGCAACTGGAAGAGGTCTGCATAAAAATATTGTCGATGGCTACCGATATATCGTGCAAAATTATCAAGCGGGTGACGCCATTTACTTATTTGGCTTCAGCCGAGGCTCTTATACCATGCGCTGCTTGTGTGGACTGATTAATAACTGCGGCATCGTAAAACGCCCTGATGCCAAGCTCATTCAACAAGCTTTTGACCACTATAAAACCCAAGCTTCAGCATATGCACCAGATGGCGCGAAGTCATTGGCATTTAGGCAGCAGCATTCGCATCCTTCGCGAGATATTGAGTTTGTTGGTGTATGGGACACGGTGGGCGCAATGGGGATCCCCAGCTCTTTTTTAGGCTTGTTTGAAGATAAAGATGAGTTTTATGACACGAAAATTGGCAGCAATGTCAAAGTGGCTCGCCATGCACTAGCGATTGATGAGCTTCGACAAGATTTCGAGCCGACAATTTGGCAACCTAAAAATACCATGGATATGAAACAAGTTTGGTTTGCGGGGGCCCACAGTAATATTGGTGGCAGCTACCAAGCTGACAAGAATGGGCAGATGTTATCGGATAATGCTTTGTTATGGATGTTGTCTGAAGCTCGAGCGAATAGCTTAAGTATTGAGGCACATTTAATTAATCAGGTTTCACCAACCCCTTTAGCTAAATTGCATAACTCGCGACGTAGCTTTTATCGTGTTAAACGTAAACTGTATCGAGATATGGCCCCAATGGGTCTGCCAATGTTGATCCATCAATCGGTAAAAGATCGTTGGGATAATGACCCCAAATACCGACCTAAGAATCTTCAAGACTTAATAAAGCAATATGGCTGGCCCAGTGAACTCGTGTTATAACGCATTCAATAGTCTTAATAAATTGCTAGAATAGCGTTTTAGCGCTGGTTTATTAAAACTGGATTCATTTTTACGTTATTGGTTACATTAACCGTGACTTCACTTATCAAAGGATTTTTAGTGGCTCATTTTGTTGCTCATCGATTTATATTCACCTTAAGTTTCACTTTAGCGTTATCGGTACTAGGCATTTGTGGCAATGCAGCGGCTACAGAAGTGTTAGCAACGAAAGCTTTAGTGAGCAAAGATATAGTAAACAAAGCTTTAGTAGATAAAAGCATTCCTGCTAAACGGGTGATTGCGTTATCT
This sequence comes from Shewanella sp. 10N.7, assembly GCF_020806285.1. Taxonomy (NCBI): domain Bacteria; kingdom Pseudomonadati; phylum Pseudomonadota; class Gammaproteobacteria; order Alteromonadales; family Shewanellaceae; genus Shewanella; species Shewanella sp. 10N.7. The sequence goes on along the minus strand of NZ_JAJGZS010000007.1, from coordinate 172,938 downwards.
CCTCATGCAGTAGAAATGCTATATGCCATAGGTGCAGGCGAGACGATTGTTGCTACCACGGATCATGCAGACTTTCCTGAGCAAGCTAAGAATATCCCGAGTATTGGCGGCTATTATGGCATTCAGATGGAGCGAGTGATTGAGCTAAATCCAGACCTTATTGTGGTGTGGGAAAGTGGCAATAAAATGGAAGACATTGGTCAATTAAAACAGCTAGGTTTTAATGTGTTTAATAGCGATCCTAAAAGCCTAGATGATGTGGCCAAAGAGCTAGAACAATTAGGTGAACTAACAGGGAATCAACAGCAAGCTAAGCGAGTGGCTAATGATTACCGCAAACAGTTATCGCTCATTCGCAGTGAAAACCAACAAAAGCCTGCTGTGAAAGTCTTTTATCAATTATGGTCAACGCCATTAATGACGGTATCAAAGGGCAGTTGGATAGAGCATATTATCAGTGCTTGTCATGGCGAGAATGTATTTATCGATGCTGCCAGTGAATACCCACAGATAAGCGTTGAGAATGTACTGTTAACCGGTGCAGAAGTGGTTCTTCAAAGCCAAGATGAAGGTAATGTGATTGGTGTCGATTGGTCAACGTGGCCTGAATTACCCGCAGTAAAAAATAATCATATCTATCAGCTTAATGCGGATTTACTGCATCGCGCTTCCCCAAGAGCCATACTAGGTGTGCAAGCACTTTGTGACGCTTTAGATAACGTCAGAGCGCAATGACATCTGACTTATACTCACAAGCTATATGTTTAGCTGTTATCAAAACACAGCGAGATAAGATCCAAGCTCTAAAGTATAAGACATAACCTTTCCTGTTGTGATTCACCTATTGCCAATAAAGTGTCCGCTCGGACACTTTCCTTTTATGCGGACACTTTTTCAGTGTGTCCGCGGACACATTCTATTGCGTTAAAAGAACTACAATTTAATTAAGTTTATGATTTTAATTGTTTTTAATTTTCTGGCACGCCCTGTGCTATCTGTTAGGTATCAATATCGAATTAGCGGACTAGATAACCATCTAACGGACATTATCTAGCGAGTTTCAAGGAACTGAGATGATTAAAGATACCAGCGGACAAGATACTGTCGTTAAGCCAAGTGCTTCTAAAAAACTCCGTATGCCAGTCATTATTGGCACAGTAGGTGTGTTAATGAGCGCCTTAGTGTGGGCAAGCATTGGACATGATTCATCGATTCGTTCAATTGAAAGCAAAGACTTACGTTTAGCCACGGTAACTCGTGGCACTTTGGTTCGTGATATCGCTACCACAGGTAAAATCGTTGCGGCCAATGCGCCTATTTTGTATAGCACTGAACAAGGTGTCGTGACGCTATTGAGTCAGCCTGGTGATCAAGTTGAACCCAACCAAGTTGTTGCTCAAATCGATAGCCCTAAATTACGCAGTCGTTTTCAACAAGAGCAATCGGTATATGCCTCAATGGAAAGTGATTTAGAGCGCGCCAAGTTAGATGCACGCCGTGAGCAATTACGAGTCACCCAAATACTGGATATGGCGAAAGTTGATTTGGAAGCCGCAGACAGAGAAAGCCGCCGAGGCGATCAATTGATTCAAAACAGCTTGATTAGCCGAATTGATTTTGAGAAAGGTAAAGATGAGTTACGCAAAGCTAATTTAATGCATCAGCATGCGATTCAAGAAGTCGATTTGATGCGCGATACCTTAACGTTCGAACTGAAAAATCGCGCTTTGGAAGTCGATAGACAAGCCTTGGTTGTGACTGAGCTTGCTCGTCAGATCTCAGCATTAGAAGTTAAGGCACCGGTTAAAGGCATTATTGGTAACTGGTTGGTTGAACAAAAAGCACGAATTGGTGCCAGTCAGCCTATTTTAACGGTTGTGGATTTAAGCGCCTTTGAAGCAGAGCTTGCTGTACCTGAGTCTTACGCAGACGATTTAGGTATTGGCATGGAAGTGGAACTGAGTTTTGGCAGCGTCAATGTTATGGGTCACTTGTCTTCTATTTCACCTGAAGTAAGAAATCGTGAGGTAACCGCGCGAGTTAGGTTTAATCCTGAACCGAGCTTATCACTACGTCAAAACCAACGTTTATCAGCAAGGGTGTTATTAGAGAATCGCCCGAATGTATTAATGGTAAAACGTGGTGACTTTTTAAATCGTGGTGGTTCAACTGCATTTGTGATGAATCAAGATATGGCAGTTAAAACGCCAGTGATACTAGGCGCTAGAAGCATGAGCCAAGTTGAAATCGTCGACGGTGGTAAAGAAGGTGATGTATGGGTGGTGTCTGGCACCGAAGCATTTAGAAACGATGAACAGATTCAAATTAGATAAATGTTAACCCTATTGGATTACAACAGCATTAAGTAAGGACACCACAATGAAATTATCTCAAACAAAACCAATCACTGGCTTTATCGCGTTGATGTTTTTGAGTTTAGCGGTGAGTTATCGCATAGATGAAAGCTTTAACTGGTTGTCATTTAGTTTTCAAATTATTGACCTAACAGATCAACTCGCAGATCAGGTTAGTTATGGATTAAGCAGCGACATAGTGCAGGTGCTATTTGAATTAGATTTTGCCACTGCTATACAGATTATTGTGCAGTTTTAGCACTGTAAATAACCATTTTATTAACCAACTTATAGAATAAATAATGATAACTAGCGCTAAAGCATTAGCTAGTTAAACAAGGAAAGAACACATGTTATCAATGAAAAATATTAGCAAAGTATTTAAAACGGACTTAGTAGAAACTCATGCTTTACGTGACTTTAATCTTGAAGTTGAAGAAGGGGAGTTTGTCGCGGTTACAGGGCCATCAGGCTCAGGAAAAACCACCTTTTTGAATATTGCAGGTTTACTTGAAGGGTTTACCTCTGGCGAATTCTGTCTTGATGGTGTCAATGTATCTAACTTAAGCGATAACCACAGCGCTAAAGTCAGAAATGAGAAAATTGGTTTTATTTTCCAAGGTTTTAACCTTATCCCAGACCTTAATTTAGCTGAAAATGTTGAAGTGCCTTTACGTTATCGTGGTTTTAATCGCGCTGAGCGTAATCGCCGGGTGGAATCAGCGTTAGAGCAAGTAGGATTAGCAGCGCGTATGAAGCATTTACCGTCACAATTGTCAGGTGGCCAGCAGCAACGTGTTGCGATTGCTAGAGCCTTAGCTGGCGAGCCAAGGTTTTTATTAGCCGATGAGCCAACGGGTAATTTAGACAGCTTAATGGCGCGCCAAGTGATGGAGCTACTAGAAAACATCAATCAAACGGGAACCACGATTATTATGGTGACCCATGATGCAGAATTGGCTCGACGTGCCCAGCGCAATATTCAAATCGTTGATGGCCAAGTGTGTGACTTCTCTATGTATCAAAAAGCCGAACAATCTGTTGTAACCGATTTACAGCAAGCTGCTGGCTTACAACAAGCTGCAAGTAGCAATGGATAATCTGAGTAGGAGATAAGCTTATGTTTTTATATTATTGCGATCTTGCTTGGCGCAGCATCAAGAAAACCCCAATGCTATCCATGCTAATGGTTTTAGCGATTTCAATTGGTATTGGGATTACGATTACTACGCTCAATGTTTACAAAACCATGTCATATAATCCTGCCGGAGACAGAAGTGATAGTATCAATTCCATTCAGCTTTGGAGCCAAGGCTTAGATACCTGGGATGATTTTCAGTCGAATATTACTTACACAGATGTCATTAATCTACGTAATAATAACGAGTTAGCGCTTAAGGCTGCATCATTTCGTACTGGGCTGGCGATGCAATCTGATAATCAAGATATTGAGCCTGTGTTAAAAAGTATTCGAATCACAGACAGAGACTTTTTTAGCATTTTCGAGGTGCCATTTTTATATGGTGAGCGTTGGAGTAAAACGGTCGATAGTCAGCCTGCTTATCAAGTGGTGATCGGTGAGAAACTCAATCAAACGTTTTTTGATGGACAAAACAGTGTCGGTAAAACCATCTACCTTAATCGTAAGCCTTACCAAGTGGTGGGAGTGATTAAAGAATGGAATCCACAACCTAAATACTATGATCCTCTGAACGGTGCATTCAATGATGCTGAAGAGGTGTTCATTCCATTCTCACTGACTGAGCAAGAAGAGTTTGATGTTTGGGGCAATACCAGTGGCTGGAAATTTGAGCCAATGTTGACCTATCAAGACCGCTTAAATTCTGAAAAAACCTGGATTCAGTTTTGGGCGTTATTACCAACGGCTGCCGACAAGCAACAGTTGCAAACTTGGCTTGCTCAGTATGTTGAACAACAACGCAGCTTTGGTCGTTTCACTGATACTGCTAAAACTCCGCAAGAGTCTTTTCAAATTAGTGATGTGGCGCTATGGCTTGAGAATAATGATGTCGTGCCAAGAGATAACAAAATTTTAGTCGGCCTCAGCGTACTGTTTTTGAGTGTGTGTTTGGTCAATATTTTAGGTTTATTGCTAACTAAGTTTTTAAAACGCGCGCCAGAAGTGGGTGTTCGCCGCGCCATTGGTGCCAGCCGTGGGCAGATATTTTCCCAGTATATGGTGGAAGTGGGCTTAATCGGTTTTATTGGCGGCATTGTAGGGTTGTTGTGGGCTTGGGGGGCATTAACTGTGCTGCATGCCGAGTTTAATGTCGACCCGAGTGTCACAGGGTTAGATACCAGCATGTGGATTATCACACCACTAATTGCCATATCAACGGCAGTACTAGCAGGAGTGTATCCTGCTTGGGTAGTGTGCCGCACTAAGCCTAGCGTGTATTTAAAAGCGCAGTAGTGAGCAAAGAAAGGAATTCAACATGTTACATATCAAACCTATTTTATCGAGTTTAATGCGCAGCAAAAGTGGTCCTGTGTTGTTGCTGTTACAGATTATTTTGTCAGTTGCGATTGTGGCTAATGCCAGCTTTATTATTCATGAACGTTTAACTATGATGCAGCGTGATTCGGGCTTAATGGAAGAGCAAGTTTTAAGCTTTAACGTTTATAATTTTGACCCAGCTATCGATAACATTCAGCAAAATATTATCGACCAACAAATATTACGTGGCCTACCCAATGTCATTGATGCCAGTTCAACCAACATGATGCCACTCAGTGGAAGCGGTTGGATGGATCGCTATGTTGATAGTGCCGATGAAGACACCGCCAAAAGTATGCCTGGCTTTGCTTTGTATTTAGGTAATGAACATTTACTCAATGTGATGGGCGCTAAGCTTATCGAAGGGCGTAATTTTCGTCCTGAAGAAATCAATACTCAACTTGATCAAAGCGGCATGGTAGCGATGGTATCGAAACCTCTCGCTGAAGAGTTTTGGGGGGATGAATCTCCCGTTGGCAAAATCATGTATCAAGGTGCACAAACTATCGAAATTATTGGCGTGATTGAAAAGCTACAAGGGGCTTGGGTTAATCATGAGAATTTTGAATATAGCGTGATTCAAAATATTGATTTTGGCGGTGGGTTGAAGAATAAAACCTATATGGTACGTGCTTTACCTGAACATATTCCCGCTCTAGAAGAAGCCATTGTCAAAGCGTTTCATGCTGAAAACCCTAATCGCGTTATTGATGGTTTTTCATCACTTCTCGATATGAAGAAAGAGTCTTATAGCAACCACAGATTAATGGCAACCTTACTCAGCATGATGGTGATTTTATTGCTGTTGATTACTGCTTTAGGGTTAACAGGGATGGTGATGTTCAATATTCAGCGTCGTACTAAGCAGATTGGTACTCGCCGTGCTTTAGGGGCGAAAAAACGCGATATTGTTAACTTCTTTATGGTTGAAAACTACATGATTTGTCTTGCTGGTGGAGTGATTGGTGGCTTATTGTCATTACAATTAGGTCAACAATTAATGAGTTTATATAGTTTACCCATGTTACCCATGACTTATCCTATTGCTGCTATTGCTGGCTTATTAATCGTGACGACATTGGCAGTGATTTTCCCCGCGCTGAAGGCGGCAAAAATATCACCTGCAATGGCAACTCGCAGCGTTTAACTAACATCAGAGGTTAATGGTGAGTCGTCGCCATTAACCTCAAAATAATCCTATGGCCTTATGCTAACTTAGGTTGATACATGCTTAAGCTTCTCGCAAAAGAGACCTTTTTACAGTAACGTTATCTGGATTACATAACGCCAGAACATACAAAGAGAACACATAATACACATGGATAGTATTTTAGTGGTTGATGACAACCATGCTATATGCAGCGCACTGACGTTGATGTTAGACATCCATGGCTATCGAGCATTGAGCTGTGAAACGCCAGAGCAAGCCTTAGATATTGTATCTAAACAAGATATTAGTCTTGTTATTCAAGACATGAACTTTACTCAAGATACGACTTCTGGTGAAGAAGGTAAGCAGTTGTTTTATACCTTACGCCAGCAGCAGCCCAATTTACCGATTATTTTAATGACGGCATGGACACAATTAGAAACCGCTGTTGAATTGGTTAAAGCAGGCGCTGCCGATTACATGGGCAAGCCCTGGGATGACGCCAAGCTGCTCACCAGCATCAATAATCTATTGTCGATTTATCACCTTTCTAAGCAAAATAATCAACTGACCCGCGTGGACTCTGATCGCATGAGTGCCATTAACAATGCTGACTTGTGCGGTATGGTATTTGGCAGCGGCGTAATGCAGCGCTGTATTGATTTAGCATTACAAGTGGCCAAGTCTGATGTGTCCGTGATGATTACAGGCCCTAATGGTGCAGGTAAAGATAAAATTGCTGATATATTACAAGCCAACTCATTATTAAGTCATAAGCCATTTATCAAAGTGAACATTGGCGCATTGCCAATGGATTTACTGGAAGCCGAATTATTTGGCGCTGAAGCTGGCGCGTTCACTGGTGCAAACAAAGTTCGCATAGGCCGTTTTGAAGCCGCTGACGGCGGCACACTATTTTTAGATGAGATTGGTAACTTGCCGTTATCTGGGCAAGTGAAACTATTACGCGTGCTGCAAACTGGTGAATTTGAACGTCTTGGAAGTCATCAAACTCGAAGAGTGAATGTCCGCGTGATCAGTGCAACCAATGCAGACTTAGCAGATGATATTGCCAATGGCCTGTTTAGAGAAGATTTATTCTACCGCTTAAACGTGATTGAGCTGCCATTAGCACCACTTAATCAGCGCGTGGATGACATTTTACCGTTAGCACTGCATTTTGTTGGTGAAGGGTTTAGCTTTGATAAACCTGCTCAGCAAGCATTATTATCACACCCGTGGTCTGGCAATGTCAGAGAACTTGAAAACGTCTGCAAAAGGGCGGTTTTACTGACACAAAATGCCGTATTAACCAGCGCTGATTTAGGGCTGACATCTGTAATCGTCAATACTACAGTTCAAGAGATTACGCCTGTATCAACTAAGAATATGCCAGTATCTGAACCCGATAAGTTGCAAATTGAACAAGCGCTTATCGCTCATAATGGTGTGATTGCGAGGGTGGCTAAGTCTTTAGGTTTAAGCCGCCAAGCACTTTATCGCCGTATGGATAAATACGGCCTTTCTGCTAAGTAGCCCATGGCGATGACTTTATTAAATGCGAATAAAAGTGAACATAGATAATGAAAAATACGCTGCAACTTCGAAGTAAGTTAGTGCTTGGTAATCTTTTAAGCCTGGCTGTCAGCGGACTATGTGGTTGGAGTATTTGGTTTTCATTTGGCCCTGAACAATTATGGCTGGCGATTGTCATTAGTGCGGGAATTTGTTTCTTAATCAGTATGTGGCTTACTCAAACGTTGAGCGATAGTTTAAGTGCATTAGAAGTGGGTTTACTCAACTTTAAAGATAATGAATTTAGCGTATCGTTACATGGCTATGGCGAACCACAATTAGACGCCATTGCAGAGCTGTATAACCAAGCATCGCAAAAGCTGCGTAATGAACGGCAGTTCATCTATCAACGTGAATTGATGCTCGATAAAGTTATTCAAAACTCACCCAACATTATGTTGCTGGTGGATGACAATCAACGAATTATCTATGCCAATGACGCTGCAAGACACTTATTTAACCAAGGTGTACGCATTGAAGGTATGTTGTTATCTGATTTGATTGCAGAGCTACCTCATGCGCTTAAGCAAGCACTCGATAGCGAGCATGAAGGGCTATTTTCAATTGATGGTGACAACCCAAATAGTAGTGATGATGACGTTGAGACCTGGCATATCTCACGGGGCAAGTTCAGCCAAAACAATCAACAGCACCATTTAATATTACTCAAGCAGCTGACCAAAGAACTTAATCGTCAAGAGGTGGCAGTGTGGAAGAAGGTTATCCGCATTATCAGCCATGAATTGAACAACTCAGTAGCACCTATAGCGTCTATGGTGAATTCAGGAAGAGTGTTAACTAAGGACGTTAATAACGACAAGCTTGAGTTGATATTCGACACCATCGAAAATCGTACGGCACATTTAAGCCAATTTATCTCTCATTATGCAGAGTTTGCCAAATTACCCTTACCTCGAAAAACCATTGTCAATTGGGATAACTTGATTGAGCAATTAGCTGAGCAATACGCTTTTAAATTGAATTCAGATTTACCAACAATGGCAATTGAATTAGATTGCGTTCAGCTTGAACAAGTACTGATTAACTTACTTAAAAATGCCCATGAATCGGGAGCTGATAAAGATAAAGTCAGCTTAAGCTTTCAACAGGTAAATCATCCTCTAGCAGGCATTATTATCACTATCGAAGATAATGGTAGCGGTATGTCGAGTGAAGTGCTGTCTCAAGCGTTATTACCGTTTTATTCAACTAAACAGTCAGGTACCGGAATTGGCCTGCCTTTATGTCGTGAAATAGTAGAAGCCCACGGCGGTCATATTACCATGCAAAACCGTGCACAAGGTGGACTTAGCGTTAAGTTGTGGCTGCCAAAAGAATCGGTTATTTAAAAAATAGAAGGCTAAAGGAATAGATTGCAAATGAAACTGGCACAGTTAAATATCGCAAAATGTAAATACCCACTAGAAGCTCCAGAGATGAAAGATTTTGTTGATAATCTTGATGAGGTCAATGGCATTGCAGAGGCGAGTTTAGGTTTTGTATGGCGACTGCAAGATGAGTCTGGAGATGCCACCCAAATTCAAGTATTCGATGATCCGAGCTTGATTGTCAATATGTCCGTTTGGGAAGATGTTGAATCGCTAAAAAACTTTATGTTTCGCACCCATCATCGCGATTTTATGCGCCGAAAAGGCGAATGGTTTGAACGCTTATCTGAAGACAGTTATGTTTTGTGGTGGGTCGCTGAAGGGCATACTCCTGATGTTCACGAAGCAAAAGAAAGGTTAATGCACTTAAGAGAAAATGGTGACTCGGCATACGCTTTTACGTTTAAAAGTAACTTTACCGAAAGCGATATGGCCTGATTTTAGGACTAAAACTAAAAGCCAATTTTTGCACTAAGCACTAGCACTAAGCACTAATTTCTAAGTACTAGTTTCTAAGCACTCGTTTCTAAGTAATGACTAACTCGCGGATAATGCCTTTACTGAACCAAGATTGTAATGTCTGCAGCACCATCATAGGTGCGGCCTGTTCATCGTACCAATTCAGCATTGCCTCACATTGATGGGCAAAATCATTTCCTTCAATAAAACCTGTTAATAGTGCGTATTGGCTTTGATTTAATGATTCAAATTGAGTCAACCTTTCACTGTTACGCCATAAAGCCCAATACCTTTGCTGTTGATAATATGGGGCGTCAGGAGCCGTTTCAGCTTTAAGTGCTTGCCAGCTTTCTACAGCGTTACTTGTGCAGCTAAACATTTGTAAGCTTGGGTGAAAGCGTAAACTGCAATCAGGCCATAACTCAGGTGCTAAAGTCTGCAAAGCTGTAAAGTCAGCTCGAGTAGACTCAGCGCCATCAAAAGCAGCGAGTAACAAACGCTCAAATTGGGCGATATCAGCTAAAATAGGATATTGGCAAAAGAAGTCATCTGTGCGCAAAAACGCTGGTAAATTATCGCAAAACTGTCGCAGAGATGTTGCTGAAGAGGGGTGAGCGTCGAGATATTCTATGGCTAGCTTATCAAATAGTTCATCACCTAAATATTGGCCTAAAATCTGATGATCCATTTCCATGGTTTCTTTCAGACGAATTCGATATGCATTGGCATAGATTTGTAGTCGATGGTCTGCAGAAATCCCTTTTTGATCCGAAACCCGCTCCCTGATATCAACAAGGTTATTATCGCTTTTGGCTGATAATAAATATTGCATAAACGCTTGTTGGGTTTGTCTTAGTTGACTCATACAGCCACCTTTTTACTGGGTAACTGATAAGGGTGCTGAATAAGATCTTCATTAGTACTCATTGGCGATATCGCTCCCATTGGGGCGAGTGATGATTGGCTTAATGCAGGATGTCCTGGCAAGGTGAGTTCAGCGATTTTCTGCGCCTCTAGCAGCTCTTGGTATAGCACTGGAAAATCTGGAATATTGGCATCTCGTTCAATCATGGTGCTGATGGGGCCAAAGCGCTCAAGCGCTGCTTGATATAATGTCCACACACTGGGCGGTACATCGTGGTCGTGAGTATCAATCACATATTCGCCGTAGTCTGAGTGGCCAGCTAAATGAAATTGTTGTACACGACGAGGATCAATTTTGTTTAAGTAATCTAGTGGGTTAAAAAAATGGTTTCGAGCACTGACGTAAATATTGTTGATATCCAGCAAAATAAGGCAATCAGCTTCTTCTGCAACTTGTGATAAAAAGTCCCATTCATCCATGGTTGAGTCTTTATATGATAGGTAACTGGATACGTTTTCAAGTAGCAGCCTTCTTCCCAAAACGTCTTGGGCTATTTTCACTCGCTCAGCCACATGTTTAACGGTTTCTTCTGTGTAGGGCAAAGGTAATAAATCATGACTGTTAACGCCATGAATTGACGTCCAGCAAATATGATCGGAGATCCATTTAGGATTAATATCATTACTGAGTTTTTTTAGAGATTTAAGGTAGTCCATATCCAATGGGTCAGCACTGCCAATTGACATTGATACGCCGTGCATGACTACCGGATATTGCTCTGCGATTGCCTCTAAATAGTATCGAGGTTTACCCCCAGCAACTAAGTAGTTTTCAGATAAGACTTCAAACCAATCAATAGCAGGTTGGTGCTGCAAAATATACTCGAAATGATCCGTGCGTAACCCTAAGCCAAAACCAATAAAGTCTTGTGTGATTTTCTGTTCTGACATTGGCTTACCTCTTATTGAACGCATCGCATGATGGGGGACGTTAATAGCTTGGCAATTAGGGGGATGAATCTTACCAAGCTATCACTTTTTACTTTTTTCACAGTAGCGAACACTTATTGGAATGTTCGCTCAAATGATCACTAACCCGTTTTACCGCCGATGTCAGCACATGATTTAGCCGTTGTATTGACAAAACCTGAACCTTTACAGCTCGCTTTGCCACCACACGCATGATCAGCGCCTTTACAATCATTATGGCCTTTACATACGTTGACGCCGTAACAATGGACCAAATCTGCCTTCGTTATTTTACCAACCCAGTCATCTTTGACTTTACCGCCAACATCACCACAGGCCTTTGATGGCATAGCAACAAACCCAGTTCCTTCACAACTTGCTTGGCCTTTACAGGCATTATCAGCTGTACCGCAATCGTTGTGTCCTTTACAGACATTGACGTCATAACAGTGGACTAAATCGGTTTCACCCGCAGCTAAAGGTGCAGTATTAGATTCACCTGCCACTGCTTGACCTGATAACCCAGCCATTGCCATTGCAAGTGCTGCACCTGAAAGTGCTGTTTGTGCTTTCGTATTCATGATAGTTCCTTGCTTAAATTTGAACGTTCAAGTGAATCAATATTATTGAGTGTTCAATTGAGTTGTAAGCTTAATTAGTGAGTAAGTAGACACTTACATGTGCTCCTACTAATTAAAAGATGCTGCTCTTAAAAGATACTGTCCGCGGTTATCTGTCTTAATAGCAGGTAACTATATTGACCGTGAGGGTGGCTGGGATATTTCAAATTAGTTGTGTGAGGTAAACAAAATGTTACAACGAAGCGGGGCGAGAATAGCGTTTTACAGTTGATTTAAAACAATTTAAATTCAGTTTTATGTTAATGAAATGAATTTCTGATTTCAGCTAACTGAGCCTATTTATCACTTCATAAGCGGTTATTTTTAAGTCTAGACAATTGAAAAATTAAATCTAGACAGTTGAAAATTTAAATCTAGACAATTGAAGATTTAAATCTAGAGAGTAGAAAAGTCCTTTTTAAAGCCACTAAAAAGTGATTTACTGTCGGCTAATTGTCCTCTGCAAGCTTGGAAGCATTAATGCAAACTCTACTTATCTGTTTATTTATCGCTATATTATTACCTTATTTGGCTAAAGGCCCTGTGGCAGTTGCTATGGCAAAACTGGGCGGTTATGACAATGCTCACCCACGTTCGCAACAAGCACAGTTAACTGGGGTTGGTGCTAGAGCATTAGCTGGGCATCAGAATGCGTTTGAGTCATTGATTGTTTTTGGCATAAGTTGTCTTGTAGTGCTTGCTACCGATAATGTCACCCCACTAGTGTCGACCTTGGCGATCGTACATGTCACCGCAAGGGTTAGTTATCACTTACTTTATTTAAAAGGCATTGCCACTATGCGTTCACTGGCTTGGTTTGTCGGAATATTTAGTGCCTTTGGGATTTTCTTTCAAGCTTTTTAAATATGCTTGAATGAATAAAAAGCGCTTACCGTTTATATAAACGATAAGCGCTTTTTTGTAGTGATTACTCTAGGCTAATTCATATCACTCTACTTTTAATAATTAGATTATATGACTTAGTTTTATCAATCAGTCTGTTATAAATTAGTATGTTATAAACCAGTCTTATTTAAGTATGAGCTGCATAGTCTGTATAACCTTCAGCGCCTCCGCCATAGAGGGTTAATCTGGCATCTGCATCAAACTCTGTAAGTGCCATATTTTGCTTAAATCGCTGGACTAAATCGGGATTAGTCACGTAAGGCGTCCCAAAGGCGACTAAGTCTACATAACCTTTTTCAAGCAAAGCTTGTGCACTTTGTTGATTGAGTTTACCTGCAACCATTATCGGGTTTGGATAAATATCACGAATTTTCTGTCTAAAGCTATCAGTTGCTTCGGTGTAATCGCCGATGTTTTCGGAAAAATGCACATAGGCAAGTTTCATTGGCGCAAGTTGCTTCAGTAGTAGCTCCGTGACTTCAATGATATCGCTATCAACCTCTTTAAATCCTTCACCCACTAATGGCGATAAACGGATAGCCACTTTGTCAGCGCCAATGGCATCATTAACAGCATTGATCACCTCAAGTGGGAAACGTAGTCTATTTTGCTGACTGCCGCCATACTCATCTTGGCGTTGGTTGCTTACAGAACGCATGAATTGATCCAGTAAATAGCCGTGAGCACCGTGAAGTTCTACACCATCAAATCCAGCTTCAATTGCATTACGTGCCGCTTGAACAAAATCAGCGGTGGTTTGCTCAATATCTTCAATGGTCATGGCTCTTGGAATCGATGTTTCAACCATGCCGAAACTTCCATCAGCTAAAGGACCGTAAACCTGATCCGGTTGTTTAATTGCTGATGGCGCTACTGGCTGTTGGCCTGCTATATCAGTGTGCGAACGTCGGCCGACATGCCATAGTTGCAAGAAAATTTTGCCGCCTTGTTTGTGCACTGCTGTCGTCGTCTTTTTCCAACCTTCGATATGCTGTTGGCTATAAATTCCCGGTGTTAACGAGTAGCCACGTGCCACAGCTGAAATTGGCGTACCTTCAGCAATAATAAGTCCTGCCGAAGCGCGCTGCTGATAGTAGTTAGCCATTAAATCATTAGGTACATCACCTGGTTGAGTGGTACGTGAACGTGTCATTGGCGCCATGACGATACGATTGGCAAGTGTGCCGCTCGCCATTGGAAATTCTGAAAATAACATAACAATTCCTAATTCTTCTGAGCAGATGTGCTGTTAATAAGCACATCTGCACCTGTGTTAATAGTGATATTGCAAAGCAAACTTACTGTCTGACGGCATTGTGAAAACGGAGCTATGTATAACTTGGATAGTCAGTTAAGCCTTTTTCATCACCACCAAATAATGTCTCTGGATTATGACTTGCCCAGGTATGGCCATGTTTAATTCTTGATGGTAAATCAGGGTTCGCTACAAAAGGTCGACCGAATGCAATCATGTCAGCAAGACCTGATTCAATAGCTGTAGTAGCTCTTTGGCTTGTGTATTTTCCTGCATAAATTAACACGCCTTTAAAAGCCGCTCTGAGCGCTTGTTTAAACTCAATACTCATTACTGGGGCATCATCCCAGTCAGCTTCTGCGATATGGATATACGCAACATCATGTTGATTGAGTAACTTAGCTGCAGCGGTATAAGTGAGTTCTGGTGAAGCATCGACTGTACCGTTAAGTGTGGTCAAAGGCGCTAAGCGGACCCCAATTTTATCAGCGCCAATAGCGCTTGCCATTGCTGTGATCACTTCATCTAGAAAGCGTAAACGGTTGCTTAGTGAACCACCATACTCATCAGTGCGTAGGTTTGATTCAGAATCAATAAATTGGTTAATCAAATAACCATTAGCAGCATGCAACTCAATACCATCAAAACCCGCTTTAACGGCATTGAGTGCGGCTTGTTTAAATTGTTCAACCACTTGTTGAATGTCCGCATGTGTCATTTCTCTTGGTTCAACGACGTCAACAAAACCTGGACCATTTTTACCATCATCGATGAATACTTTGACGTTTTCAGCTTTGATTGCTGATGACGATATTGGCTGCTGATTACCAATGTTTTCAGGATGAGTGACCCTGCCAACATGCCAGAGTTGAGCAAACATAATGCCATGCTTAGCATGAACTGCATCAGTGACTTTTTTCCAGCCGGATAGTTGTTTATCTGAATAAATCCCGGGAGTCCAAGCATAGCCTTTAGCCATAGCAGAAATTTGGCTGCCTTCACTGATAATCAGCCCAGCACTGCTTCGTTGAGCATAATAGGTTGCCATGATGTCAGTGGCGCTGTCATCTGTGTTATTGGCACGAGAGCGCGTCATTGGTGGCATGACAATTCGGTTAGCTAGCGTGAGTTTGCCGAGTTTAATGGGATTAAAAAGTGCAGCGGTCATGATAAGTCCTCAATGATTTGCGAATTGAGGCTATGTTAGCTAATCGGTTACGTTACAAAAATAGCAATTATTACAAATTACTTTTGTTAAAATTGCAAAAGTGTAGATTTGAATTTTCTTTCGACAAGATTACGCTTTCATGGAACGCCAAAACATCTCAAAGCTGGCTTCGCGGTGAGTTATATCGTGACCCCATTGAGGGTTGTCGGTGAAGTATCGAATCGCGGCGAGGTATTGGCCGTGACAATTTTCAAGCATCAATGCTAACGGAAAATTAGCGATGATATTAAGTTGTTGGCCTTTGGCGATAAGCTCAATAATAAAATGCAAAATGCTATTCATTGCTTGCGCTCTGATGGTGGCATCGATTTCTGAAGATAGTGAGAACTGCAAGAAAAAGCGCTGTTTTATCGGGTAAAGTAATGCCCAGTCGATAGCGTGTTGCCATAAGCTGTTGGCACTATGTTTGAGGGTCGCAGCGTTATTAACGTCGGCAGAAATAGAATGAGTCACGTTTAATTCAGCTGAACCCGTGATCGTATTATCGTTCAGCTTTATGCTCACTTCGTCGGCTGCAAGTTTGGCCATCGATGCTGTGATTGAGTCCGCAAACTCTTGTTTAACTGATACAAATAGATGGTTTAACAGGGCTTCTTTAGAAGGAAAATGATGAAATAAGGTGCCAGTGGCGACACCTGACTTTTTGGCGATAGAGGCTGTAGAGGTGCCATGAAAACCTTGTTCAACAAACAGAATAAGTGCGGCGTCTAAAATCGCTTGTTTTTTATCCGTCTTACTCGACTTCGCTTTACTTTCCATTGGTGACCTTTACTTATTTCATTAACGATATAGTCAATGGAGATGCTGAAACGATCTAGCAATCTCCAGTTTCTATTTTAAACATTACTTACGTTGTATTTTTACGTAAAACACTAACTAGTTGTTATATCGTAAGATAACTTAGCGTAAAAACATTTTCATCAATAATGCTTGGATTTTTGTGCCGTAAGGTGGATGGACAAATATCCCCGAGTTGAATTTACCGCTTTTTAACACTGTTTTAGCGTGACTAAAGGTTAAGAAGCCTTCTTTACCGTGATAGTGCCCCATACCTGAAGGTCCAATACCACCAAATGGTGCATCATCTGCTGCCACATGAAAAACGGTATCATTAATACACACTCCGCCAGAATGAGTATTTTGAATGATGTGTTGCTGGGTCGCGTTATCAAAACTCATGACATAAAGCGCTAAAGGGCGCTCATTTTTATTGATGTAGCCAATGGCTTTATCAATATTTTGATAACTAATGATCGGCAATAATGGCCCGAAAATTTCTTCTTGCATGACAGTCATGTCATCAGTTGTAGATGTGATCAGCTGCGTCGGTAACTTACGCACATTGGCATCAATGGCATATTCTGCAGCGGGGTGAATTGTTGCGCCTTTTTGTTTGGCGTCTTCTAATACAGCGAGTAAACGCGAATACTGACGTTCATTGATAACATTGCCGTAATCTGGGTTATTGGCAAAATCTGGATACATCTTATTGAAACGTTTTTGATACTCACTGATGAACGCATCGACTTTATCTTCAGGGCATAATATGTAATCTGGTGCGACACAGATTTGACCTGCGTTTAAACACTTACCATAGATTAATCGCTCAACAGCTGTTGGAATGTCAATATCAGGCGCGACGATAACAGGCGATTTACCACCGAGCTCTAATGTCACAGGCGTTAAGTTATCAGCAGCCGAACGCATAACGTGACGTCCCACTGTGGTTGAGCCAGTAAATAATAAATGATCGAATGGCAATGATGAGAACTGAGCAGCGATATCTGCTTCACCTTCTACAACAGCAACTTCATCTTGGGAAAATATATCGCTCAATAGAGCAATTAAAACCTGATTGGTGGCAGGGGTAAATTCTGACATTTTAAGCATCGCACGATTACCTGCTGCAATAGCGGTAATTAAAGGCCCTACCGCTAACATCACAGGGAAATTCCAAGGTACGATAATGCCTACAACACCCAATGGCTGGTAATGAACGGTGACAGAAGACGGAGCAAGTAATAAACCAGCATGACGTCTATCTGGTTTCATCCAAGACTTAAGGTGTTTAATCGAGTAATTAATATTATTAATACACGGCATAATGTCAGAAATCATGGTGTCATTGCCTGAACGATGACCATAATCAGTGGCTAATGCACTAACGAACTGTTCACTGTGCTCAAGTAATGCCGCTTTCAACTTGTTAAGCTTTTCTATACGTGACTGATAGCTAGGTGCTGGCATAGAAAGGTATGCATTGCGTTGCTGCTCCAGTAAAAGCTGCAATGATGTTTGCTGATTGTCACTGACTGCCATATTCATAAATTCTCCTAGCATCAACCATGTTTCATGATTGCTGTTATGTATAAAATAAAACCGACTGATTAGTCGGTTTACTATGGGCTAGTATTGAATAAATAGCAAGTAGTTTGAAATTTGAGCTGTATCAAGGAGGTGATTATGGATTTACACTACACTTTTATTAGTGGGTAAAATTGGATTGAAGTTAAGTGTTCAAATAAGTGTTCAAATAAGTGTTCAAATAAGTGTTCAAATAAGTGCTCAAGTACGTGTTTAACTATGTTCCTAAGGTCAAACTCAGCCTGGGTAATAGTGTGATAAGTTGCTCATCCTTTAATCATTACTCATGTCATCAGTGCAAAAATATTAAGTATAAATTAAAAAAAACTTGGTATATTCAATGAGAGTATCGTCGACCTGATAAAGGTTTAAGCAGTATCGGTAACCATGAGTTATCTGAACAATATAGATGAGTTATTTATTTGTTTTCAATCTGCAGGAGGAAATCATTATGCGTACACGTAATATTTTATGGCCAACAGACTTTTCTGAAACAGCATCCCATGCTTTACGTTATGCCATTGAAATGGCGAATTTATACCAAGTAGGGATCCGTATTCTACATGTGGTTGACCAGCCTTTAGGTGATGAAAATTACATGATCCTTGCGATTACCCCCGAAGAACTGGCTAAAAGCATGGAGCAAGCAGCCGCAGATAAAATGCGCAGTTTACTAGCAGAGCTTAAAACTGATCTGCCTGTTGAAACCGTGATCAGGCGCGGTGACGCAATTGAAGAAATTGTGTCAGAAGCCAATAGTGGCGATATTGGTATGGTGGTGATTGCCAGCCACGGAAGAACAGGTTTAGCTCATTTTTTACATGACAACGTTGCTGAAGAAGTGGCTAATCAAGCTGATTGCCCAGTATTAGTGGTCAAATAGTTAACTGAGCAGTTATTAGTGGTGCGGAACACTTAGATCATACACTGATAATCGTGCCTTTGATTAAAGGCTATTTTCAAGGTTTAGTTAGTGGAATGAGCTGTCAGGATATCACTGACAACTCATTTGATGACTAGCGCGTGTTGATCTTTCAAGGTTATTTTTACAGCGAATTTTTGGCGCACAAAACTCAACCAAAAAGATCAATACGCCCTAGCCTAAATCCAGTTACTCGAGTCATACTTAGTACGTGCCATTGCCTTTTCAGCAATAAAGTTTGCATCAAGTTGCTTTATATAAGGCAAGGTTAAGCTACCACTGGCTAATCCGAGTTTGAGATAGGCATAACCTTTTTTCTTTTGTGCCTTCGTTTGAATTATGGATACATGTTGGACTTTCTCGAAAGGGATTCTTTTCCAGTTACGACTGAAAAGCCCACTATGTTGCCATACGACATTATCTTCGATGACATAACCCCATTGTTTATATCTTAAATAGATTAACCCCATCACTAGGAAAGCTACTAACCAAAGTATCCCTGTGAAGATATCGAGCCCTTCAATTGCGGTTAACAGCGCCGCTGGGATAAACGCAATAAACCCACGTCTAGTGAACCAGGCAAACGCAATGCTTTGGTAGGTTTTGGGGATGCTATTACATCCTCCTGAAAGCTCAGGGATATGCTGTAATATCGTGCTTGTTTCAGCGGTTTTTACAGTGGGGATCAACATATGTTGCGCCGCTTTTTGCTCGACCTCTTGGCCTTTTACTTGTTTTAGGTAAACCGTCCATACGCCAAAAAACCTAGCAAGAATCGGTTGGCTGAAATGTAATAACTGCACGCGTTTAATCGCTAAAGCATCTTGCTGATGCGATATCACGCCACCACTGCGCTGCAGAGTTTTCAGTCTTTTTTCCAGGCGATAGGGGTAGTATTTCAGCACAGCTGCAATAATAGAGATAAGAGAAAACAAGCTATAGATTAAAGCGAAAATGATGACTGCTGAGATAACTTGAAGGGTGAGATTTTCGCCACTAAAACTAACTATGTTCGTCCAGATATATTGCACCAGCGGAATTTCAACAATGTCTTCCCATTTGATTTGCCCCAAGATGGGCCCGGCAATAACCGCGAGCCAAATTAAATTATTTTGATAAAAACCAAACTGGATTAGCTGCTTTAAATCTCGTTTGATAATAAGCCTTGTAGACTGTGATACTTGTGCGCTATCAAGGCGGTGAGCTTCTAGCGGATTGTCTTCAATTCTATTTTCATTGGCAGTGGTGCTATTGAGTTGACCAGTTTCGAGTTGTTCTGCTCCAAGCTGCTCGTTTGAGCTTGATTGGAGTTGTAATAATTGCTGTTTTATTAAGTTTGCATCACTAGCATTCAGTGCTGCTAAGTGAGCTTCATCTTCTTTTGAACCAGCAGTTTCGATGACTAAGGTACCTAACTTTAATGGCTTGAAGTAAAAGGGCTGTTCATATCGAATATTTTGGATTTTATTGAATGGGATTTCGTCTTTGCGGGTAAACAATAACCCTCGTTTAATGTTGAGTTGTTGACCATTGAGTTTAAAGCGGTATTTACGCCATTGAATAACGGCAAATACAGACAACAAAATCATCAAAACGATGGCAGCTAGTAGCCCTAACTGTAAATCAAACCCATTTTTCCAGCCGGCAAAAACAATAGGGATAATGGCATAACCGTTGGATAAAATAGCTTTGGCGGTGCCAAAGCTAAAGCTGAGCATTGACCAAGGCGAAAGGGATTGCCATTGGCTAAAATCGCCGTGACTTTTTTGTGGTTTATTGACTGAAGTCGCATCTTTAGACTCAGTCATCTTGCTTATCGCCTTGTGCTTTTTTTGAGCTAGTCTCAGAGGCTAAATCCACATCCACATCCACATCCACATCCACATCCACATCCACATCCACATCCACATCTAGATCTTGATTCATAATGTCATGTTCACTTTCTATGACATTGTCATTTGGTGTTAAATGCTGGTTTGTTTGCTCTGTTTGTAGCGATGTGTCTGAGCTTTGTTTTGATTGGTACGCCGTGGCTTGATGCAATAAATGCTGCCTTAGGTGTTCAGCGGTATCAAATAATAATCCTGGTAAATAGATTTCAGCGGCGCCACTGCCGGCACTAAAGCATTTTAGCGTTGCCAGAGAAAACCTTCTTTGCAGTGGGTTTTGTGACAAACTGACATGTTGTAGACGAGTGAAAGGCAGGGTCGTTGTCGATATCCACCAGAGTCCTTTTCGAACAACAAGTTCATGTTCTAGCACGCCATAGCCAAGATTTTTAGCGGCTTTATGTTTCAGGCTTACCAAGCCTGCGCCTAATAAGCTTAATACGGTGAAAACGGTTAGTGAATGAGATATTTCTGCTTGGTTGTCGATATTCATGATGAACATAATGATGGCAATGATAACCACAACAAGCCCTGATGTTTGTATTGCGATTTGTTTTGGATAATTTTTATCAACAGCAGATAAGGATAAATCGCTATAGGGTTGCCACTGTGACTGGGTCAGCAATGTTTTATCTGTCGGCGTTTCTGCGTGCTCAGAACCTTGTTCAATTAGCTGCTGAGAAGTTGCTGCCGCAGTTGATGCATTACTTGATAAATCAGACGTTGAAGTCATTAATTGTCCTTATTGTGCCAATAGGCGATTGCGACTTTTAATCAGTGAAACTTAGCATTATATGTTTGTTAATTAAGCATGAATAATCGCTTATTTATATAGAATTAAATCTATAAAATGCTTTCTAATCAATACGCAATCTTATAGCTTATTGATATCTGCGTATGGAAAACCTATACCTAAACATGGAAAAAGTATTTATGGCATCTTCTAGTAATTCAATCGTTAACGACACTGCAGAACCTAAACTCATTTCAAAGGCGCATAAAGCTTTTTTACGTAAACTGTATCTGTGCTATTTAATTTCTCAGCAACAGCAAAACTTATTGTCGTTACATCAGATATCAAAAATGCCCCGTAGAACCATTCAAGATACCTTAGCTGCCATGTTAGATATTGGCGTAAAGATTACATTTATCCAGGATGGTGAACGACATAATGCAGGGTATTATCAATTAAAAGATTGGGGCCCGATCAACTATCAATGGGTTGAAGCTAATATCGCAGATATTTGTCAGCAACTTGATATCGACATTCCATAACCCATAACCCATAAGCCATAAGCCATAAGCCATAAGCCATAAGCCATAGCCATAACCATAACCTTAGACATTAACTCACGGCACGATTTACATCTGGTGAAAGTCCGCCACAGATTTGATTTCGCCCTGAGCGTTTAGCTTGATATAAATGTTTGTCGGCAACTTCAATTAACATGGGCAACTGATTGATCGCACTGCAGCTTGTAACAATACCAATACTGGCAGTGACATTGATTTTACGTTGTGATTGGGTGAATGGCAGTTTAGCGATATTCTCACACAATCTTGCTGCAAGCGTATTGGCTTCTTGTTCTTGTGTGTGGGGCAAAAAGATGATGAATTCTTCACCGCCCCAGCGTGCTAGTACATCATCTTTTCGCAATGTATCTCTGATTAAAGTAGCGACTTTAACCAAAACTTCATCACCAAAGTTATGTCCATAGGTATCATTAACCCCTTTAAACCGGTCAATATCTATCATTAAAATAGAAGCGGATTTTTGAATTTTTTCTTCGGCAAACATCGGCTCGACTAGTTGGTAGAATGCACGACGATTATTAAGTCGGGTGAGCGGATCCATATTGGCCATTTTTTCAGCGATGTTTTTTTCATTTTCTACTCGCCTAAATCGTTCGGTTAAGGCAAGGGCCAACAATAATACGTCGATAAAAAAGCCGACTTCTGCAGCGCGATAAGTGAAATGATTAAAGGGGATATAATTCCAAACCGCTAAACAAGTCACAGCGATGCCCAACATTGAAGAAATGGAGCCTATTAAGAAGAATCGTGCAGAGATATTGCCAAAGTTAAGTGACAAAACACCTAATACAATCATTAGGCCACTAAATAACAGCATAAGATCAAAGGCAAATATGAGTCCTAATACTCTATCTTGTAGCATTACTGCCATCAGCATTAATACTGGGAAAATGATGCATAAACTTTTTAAAATCCGATTAAGTGTAGGCAATTGAAATTTTAATCGTAGAAAGTGGCAAGCGAATAAAATCCCGCTAGTACAAAACGTCACCATCAGCAGGGGAATTGACCATTGTTGCCATAAGGGAGAGTTAGGCCACAGCCATAAAGAACCATGACCACTGTAGGCAAAGTGGAGCAGTAAAAAGTTACCAAGATACAAACTATAAAAAAGATAGCTTTTGAGCCGTAGGCCAATGAATAAAATGAAGTTGTAGATTAATAAAGCGGTGATCGCGCCATAGAGAAACCCGTAACTATAATTATTGAAAGCACTTTTTTGAAGCATTTCTTTTTGGTTAAACAAATAAACGGGAATTGCCATCGGATCGGGTGTTTGTACTCTGATAAGCACATCAGTTTTGCCTATCGGGTAGCTGTAATTAAAGTTAAAACTCGGCTGCATTGCCGATTGTTGGTAGTAAAGTGACAAGTCGCCTTGGTGCTCAAAGTGGACTATTGTATCGTTATCAATCCAAAAGGCGCTGACTTCGTCGAGCCAATAATTATCAATATGCAAAACTCGATTCAAGGGTTCTGAGGCATCATTATTAATAGTGAGATGCAGCCATACCGGTTTGGCATTAATACCGTAGTTACTGATACTTTGATTAACGGGACTAAACTTTCCTTTTTTTAAAAGCTCAAAAGCTTGAGAAGCATTCAGCCTGTCATTTTCAACATATTGGGACAGAGAGTAGCCGATGGGTTCTGGATGGTTTTCAGATAAATGAAGGGCGTCAGCTTGAACTATGCAGACGTTCAACCCAAGAATTAAACTAATAGCTAACGTAAATATCCATTTCATAAGTGCGATAAAATACCATTATTTATCTTGTTAACGCTGAAATCCATGTTCTAGCAAAGTGCGATTTAGCTAGAGTTCTGTTTATTAAGAGCTGTGTATTAAGAGCTGTTTATTAAGCGCTGTTTGTTCATAACGCTCTGTTAAGGCTAAGCTTCGTTTAATTGTATATTTTACAACTAGAATAGCTCAATGCTTTATTGATTTTAGGTTCTCATAATAAAGTGATACTGAATATTAAAATTATGTAATAAACCTTGTTTGCATACTTAAGGATTAGTCACAAAGGTGAGCTTGTCAAAATTAAACATGCGATAAATCAAAAGGTAAAGTGAGATGAAACAGCTAGGTTTAGGGCTATTACCACAAGAAGAGCTTAAAAATGTCAGTCCTAGGTCTGAGCAAGCTATCGCACCTGTAACGTTAATTAAAACGTTTTTGAACTTGCAGCAACAGCAAGCGCTATTAACTGAATCGTTAACGTATCCTTTTGCACAGCCTATGGTTACTGTATTTGGTAAACAGCATCCTATTCCGCGTAAACAGGTATGGTTTGCTGATGATGGATGTGCCTATCAATATTCATCCTTACTGATAACCCCAACACCTTGGCCACAAGAATTATTGAGTTTAAGAAACCAATTGCAGCAGCAACTTAATGTGAATACTAATGGCGTATTAGTAAATCGCTATCAAAATGGTTCAGATAGCATGGGTTGGCACAGTGATGATGAGCCAGAAATCGAGCCCAATAGTGACATAGTGTCGATAAGCCTTGGTGCAAGTAGAGATTTTGTATTAAGGCATAAAGCTACTCAGCAAAAGCTTACGCTCACATTGCACTCTGGTGATTTATTAATCATGCATGGTGATATGCAGCAAAATTGGCAGCATAGTGTGCCAAAACGCCTAAAAGTGTCTGAACCGAGAATTAATCTTACATTTCGCAAATTAGTTGTTGGTTTTCATGAGTAATTTTCAAGTTAATAATTAGGGTTAAAAAGTGAGCAAGCTTGCATTGTCAGCATTTTTTGCCAAACATGTCTTATTGAATTTATGTCGGTTTGATTTTTGAAACGTTAAACAGTAGTCTTCAACCTTTCAGATTGTAGATAAAAAGAGTTTGTTATGTCAGTTGAACAAGTGATAACCCAAAAACTGAACCAGTCTTTTAGCCCAATCCATTTAGACGTACTTAATGAAAGTAATCGTCATCATGTACCACCAAACTCTGAGACACACTTTAAAGTTGTAGTCGTGAGTGATGAGTTTGAATCTCAACGTCTTATATCCCGTCATCGCGCGGTAAACGGCGTTTTAGCTGAAGAGTTAGCCAATGGTGTTCATGCATTATCAATTAATGCTTATACTCAAGAAGAGTGGAAGGCCCTTGATACAGTGCCTAAAACGCCGAACTGTAAAGGCTAATTTTTTACTGTGTCATACAGTGAAAATACGTTAGTTATTCTTAAACCTCATCAGCGGATGGGGTTTTTTATTGCCTCCAATTTACCTTCTTCAATTACCACATTAATTGCCTTATATTTTGACGGCATCACCCCAATCAATAATTACAATGAATAGCCATGGGGCGGTTCAAGTTTGACCGATTGTCATAAGCTTGTCATTGGAAGGTGATATGCATGGATATCTTCAATGGTTTGCTTAGCTGTTCGCATTTTATTTTGATGCTATGATGCCAAGCAGATTATTTGCCAACCTTAAGGAATGTGTAATGCCTTTACTTGATAGTTTTACCGTTGACCATACACGCATGGACGCGCCGGCTGTTCGTGTTGCTAAGCA
Organism: Shewanella sp. 10N.7; assembly: GCF_020806285.1. Lineage (NCBI taxonomy): Bacteria > Pseudomonadati > Pseudomonadota > Gammaproteobacteria > Alteromonadales > Shewanellaceae > Shewanella > Shewanella sp. 10N.7. The sequence goes on along the minus strand of NZ_JAJGZS010000007.1, from coordinate 147,613 downwards.
TATGAGTACACCTAAAGGTGACACCATTACGGTATTTGACTTACGTTTTTGTGCGCCGAATAAAGATATTTTGAGTGAACGTGGCATTCATACCTTAGAGCATTTATTTGCAGGCTTTATGCGTGATCATTTAAATGGTGACAGTGTTGAGATTATTGATATCTCGCCAATGGGTTGTCGTACTGGCTTTTACATGAGTTTAATTGGTGTGCCATCAGAGCGTATGGTTGCAGATGCGTGGTTAGCTGCAATGGAAGATGTGCTTAATGTGGTTGAGCAAACTGAAATTCCTGAATTAAATGAATACCAATGCGGTACATTTGAGATGCATTCACTTGAACAAGCTCAAGATATAGCTCGCGCTATTATCGCAGCAGGCGTCAGCGTCAATCGTAACGATGATTTGAAATTAAGCGATGATATTTTAGGAACGCTTTAACGGTTTTAATTTGCAAACAGCATAGATTTATCAAAAGCGGCTTCGGCCGCTTTGTTTTTATGAGGTTAATTAATTATTAAAATACTGTTCTTATTTGTGTGAAAACGTTATTGTTATCAGTTGATAATAGGACGTTATTTATAACAATAAAGCATCGAATATAACGATGCTGATGATGTATTTTGGGAGTTAATCATGTCTAAAAGCCAATTCAGCTTGTCTGTAATTGCTTCAGCTGTGCTTTTTGTTTGCCATTCAGGTTCTAGTTTTGCTGGAACATCCGTTACTGCCTCAATGGATGAGTCGAACAATACTGTTGTGCTAACCCAGCCTCAGACGGCTCCGCTGCATTATCGAGATAGCACCATTCCGCTAGCTTTTTCAGGAATGACAGTGTTGCCTAGCAGTCAAGGACAGGCGACAGCAGTTACTCACCGCGGCGCAATGAGTGGTATTGCTGTTACACAAGATCGTGTTAGTTTTTCTCCTTCTCCTTATGCAGCACCTCAGCTTGTACTTCAGCCTAATTTAGCGCTACAAAGCAAAATATCAGCTTTAACTCTCACAGATGTGGCCAAAGGCGGCATGGGATCTTTTGGTCATGTTAATTACACGACTGCGCAGATTAGTCCAAATGAATTGGGCGGTAAGGCAAATATTGAAATCAATGAAAATGGTGATGGCCACGTAGGTGCAATTGCCAGCGGATTGAATAAAGAATACGGCATGATGTTAGCGGTGGATTATCAAAACACAGCTGAAGAAGTCGGTTTTGTTAGCGGCTTTGATAATGAGCAAACGCAAACTGACATTATGTTTAAAATTAATGCTGATAGCTTAGTTGGCGCGCGTAATCCGCAGCAAACCGAATTTATGTACCAGTACACTGACTCTGATAGCGGTTATTCAAATGTGGGCTTAACAGCGCAAGACTGGGGAACGAATCCAGGTACTCGATATTCTGCGACGCAAAATGATCAGCAAGAAGGCCAGCGTCACAAGTACCAAGTTAGCCATATCGTTGATTTAACCGGTGGCACTCAAATGGTGTCAGACTTTTATTACCAGTCCTATGATGAGAAAAAAGCGCAGTTTAATACATTAGACGGTAACTTTATTGGTTTGACTGAGTTACAAGCCATCGCTGACTTTGATGCCAATCCAGTTGGAAGCAATAATCTTTCTTCTATGTTAGAAGATAACCACTATGCAGGTTACGGCCTGCAAACTGAAGGAACAAGTCAGTATGGTGAGCATCAAGTAACTTACGGTGCCCTGTATCATTCAGATAAAGCTGAAATGAAATTTGGTCAACAAGATTGGCTATGGAGTGACGATAGAAGTCTTTCCAGTGTCAATGTAGATAAAGCTGTAATGGCGTATGTTGATGATGTGAATGTGTTTACCACCACAGCCGATGCTAAATTAAATTATGGCGCTTTATCATTTAACTTAGGGTTGGCGTTTGAAAATGTCAGTACCACTCGTGAAGTCAGTGTTGAAGCATATGGCATTGAAGCCGCAGACTTCTCTGATGACGGTTGGATACCATCACTTGAAATTGCCTATACTACAGGCGCTTGGAAAGCGGCACTTGCAGCGAAACAAGCATGGAGTGCAGCTTCTGCAGGCAATGCCAGTCAACAAGCGCAAGAGTCAATGCATTATCAACTTGGGTTAACTTACCAGACAGACTCGCTTAATCTCGGTGTAAATCTTTATATGCAAGACTTCGATAATCAGCACATTAGCTGTATGTGGAGTATGGCATGTGACTATTCTCAGCGTTATGTGCAAGAAAATATTGAAGACGTGAGTGTTAATGGCGTCGATTTATCTGCCGATTACCAATTTGCTTTCGAGAGTTTCTCCATACCGTTGAGCGTTCAATACCAGTATAGCCAGGCTGAATTTGGTGAATCAGGTGTTAACGACTTAATTGGTTTATATGTGAAAGGCGAACAATTGCCTTGGGTGCCTGAGCAGCAATTAGCCATTAGTGGTGGTGTTATTGTTGGAGCGTTTAGTTTTATGGCCCAAGGGCTTTATCAGTCAGAGCTAGGATATGCGACAGCATTTAATGGTGGAGAACAAATTGACGGGCAATGGAAAGTCGATATTGCCGCTAATTATCATATTTCTACAGTGCATGAAGTGTATTTACGTATAGAAAATGTACTTGATGAGGATTTAGTGAGTCAACAGTCTACTTTAGGCATTAATGCTCAAGGTGAAATGTTGACATATTTCGGCTATCAAGCACGTTTCTAAAAAAATACAATCCCTTCTATATTACCTAGCTTACTGTTTTAAAAGTGCTTTAGTATGGGCTTAATTAGCCCATACTAACTGCTACAAATGTTAACAAATAGATAAGCCACTTCCTCTATTAATTCTTTTAAAATTAATGCTATAGTGCTCATGTTGCTGGATTATTGCATCGAATCGCGTGATATCAGTCTATTCCACACCCTAAATAGGTGTAATTGTTTAAAAATGAACAATCAAAAATTTCAATCACCTATTATTTTCGTGGCGATAGCGCACATTTTGAGGTAAAATGCGCGCGACCAGCGTGATTGCGATCGCATTTCCGTGATAAATCTGCGCTAGCTCAACACTGAAGTGTTTGTTAACACTTTGTATTTTTTGGGTAGGAACGCGGCGCATTGTCTTTCCTTCAAACGTAGTGCTTGTGGATATGATTACAATAAAGAAAGGATTGGAACTACCTCTAGCAGGTGGCCCAGAGCAAGTTATCCATAATGGCCCAGCCATTAAGAATGTCGCCACTTTGGGTGAAGAGTATATTGGCTTACGTCCAACGATGAAAATCAAGGTTGGCGAAAAAGTTAAGAAAGGCCAGGTTATTTTTGAAGATAAAAAAAACCTAGGTGTAAAATATACTGCTTTAGCTAGTGGGACTGTATTAGAAATTAACCGGGGTGCTAAACGTGTACTTCAGTCAGTTGTTATTGAAGTGGAAGGTGACGACAAAGTCAGCTTTACTCAATACAGTGCTGACGCGTTAAACACGTTAGATGCAGCTGTTGTCAAAGAGAACTTGATTGAATCAGGTCTATGGACAGCTTTGCGTACTCGCCCTTTCAGTAAAGTACCTGCAGTTGACTCTGTCGCCGCTGGTATTTTCGTCACCGCTATAGATACCCAACCACTAGCTGCAGATCCTGCAATTGTGATTGCTGAGCATAAAGAAGATTTCGCAAACGGTTTAACCCTGCTTGCAAAATTAACTGAAGGCAAAGTGTTCATTGCTAAAGCGCCTGGTGCAGATATTCCTACTGGGAATGCTCAAGTTGAAGAGTTTGCTGGTAAACATCCGGCAGGCCTTGTGGGTACTCATATACATAACTTACTTCCTGCATCTGCAACACGTACTGTGTGGCATGTTGGCTATCAAGATGTGATTGCAATCGGTCAGCTATTTACCCAAGGCGAACTTAACACTCAACGTGTTGTTGCTATTGGTGGCCCACAAGCTAAGAACCCTCGTCTCGTTCGTACGGTTTTAGGTGCAAGCACTAACGAACTTACTGCTGGTGAAATTGAAGGTAATACCGTTCGTGTTATCTCAGGTTCAGTATTAAGTGGTCGTCAAGCTGCAGGTCCTCACGCTTACCTTGGTCGTTACCATCAACAAATTAGTTTGTTGCTTGAAGGTAATGAAAAAGAATTATTCGGTTGGGCTATGCCTGGTAGCGATAAGTTCTCTATCACTCGTGCATTCTTAGGTCACTTAAACCGTACTGGTCTGTTCAACATGACCACAAGTACTGGTGGTTCTGACCGTGCAATGGTACCGATTGGTAACTATGAACGTGTTGTTCCGTTAGACATCTTACCGACAATGTTACTTCGCGATTTAGTTTCTGGTGATTACGATGGTGCAGCTGCACTGGGTGCATTAGAGCTAGACGAAGAAGACTTGGCATTATGTACCTTCGTATGTCCAGGCAAGTATGACTACGGTACATACCTGCGTGATTGTTTAGATACGATCGAGAGGGAAGGCTAATGAGCTTGAAAGATTTTATCGAGCGTATTGAACCGCAATTTGAAAAAGGCGGTAAGTACGAAAAGTGGTACGCCCTTTATGAAGCGGCTGCGACTGTGTTTTACACTCCAGGTAAAGTAAACAAAGGTAGCACGCATGTGCGTGATAACCTTGACCTTAAGCGTATGATGATTACGGTTTGGGCGTGTACTTTCCCTGCAATGTTCTTTGGTATGTACAACGTTGGCTTACAAGCTCAAGATGCGCTTATTGCTGGTTTTGCTACTCCTGATGTATGGCAAGTCAGCCTATTTAGCTTATTCGGTACTGAGCTAACAGCAGACTCTGGCATCGCGGCCTTGATGTGGTACGGTGCCTGTTGGTTCTTACCTATCTACGCTGTGACCTTTGCGGTTGGTGGCTTCTGGGAAGTATTATTTGCTTCTGTACGTGGCCATGAAGTTAACGAAGGTTTCTTTGTTACCTCGATTCTTTTTGCGCTCACACTGCCAGCAACAATTCCTTTATGGATGGTTGCACTAGGTATTACCTTCGGTGTTGTTGTTGCTAAAGAAGTGTTCGGTGGTACAGGTCGTAACTTCTTAAACCCTGCACTAGCTGGTCGTGCTTTCCTATTCTTTGCTTACCCATTAAACATGTCAGGTGACACGTCTTGGGTTGTTGCTGATGGCTACTCTGGTGCAACTGCACTGAGTCAAGCTGCACAGGGCACATTAGAATACGGTATCACTCAAGACTGGTGGGATGCTTTCTTTGGTTTCATTCCAGGTTCTGTCGGTGAAGTTTCTACGTTCGCTATCTTATTAGGCGGCGCGGTGATTGTTTATACTCGTATTGCATCTTGGCGCATTATTGCAGGTGTTTTACTCGGTATGATTGCAGTGTCAACACTGCTTAATGTCATCGGAAGTGACACCAATGCAATGTTTGCAACGCCTTGGTATTGGCACCTTGTTTTAGGTGGCTTTGCATTCGGTATGATGTTTATGGCAACTGACCCAGTTTCAGCGTCATTTACTAACAATGCGAAATGGGCTTATGGTTTATTGATTGGTGCCATGGCTGTCTTTATTCGTGTTATTAACCCAGCATTCCCAGAAGGCATGATGTTAGCAATTCTATTCGCTAACTTATTCGCACCATTATTTGACCATTTTGTGGTTCAAGCAAATGTTAAGCGGAGGATTTCACGTGGCCAGTAATAAAGAATCAATCGGCAAAACATTATTTGTTGTTGTCGGTCTGTGCTTTGTCTGCTCAATGTTCGTTTCGACGGCAGCAGTGTTATTAAAGCCGACTCAACAGCAAAATAAGTTATTAGATAAGCAAAAGTACATTCTTGAAGCTGCTGGTTTAGTTGACACTAAGGCTGGCAAAGTAGAGAAAGACGTTATCATCGAAAAGTACAATAAGTACGTTGAAGCTCGCCTTGTTGATTTAAAAACAGGTGACTTCGTAGAAGGTGATGCGGATACTTTTGATGTTGAAAAAGCAGCACGTACTCCAGCAACGTCTTTCAAACCTGAAAACGATATTGCATCAGTTAAGCGCGTAGCAAACCAGGGTGTTGTTTATCTTGTTAAAGATGACAGCAACGAACTACAAACCGTGATTATTCCTGTTAAAGGCTACGGTTTATGGTCAACCATGTTTGCTTTCTTAGCCGTTGAACCTGATATGAATACAATTCGTAGCTTAGTGTATTACGACTTTACTGGTTCTGGTGAAACCCCAGGTCTAGGTGGTGAAGTTCAAAACCCACAATGGGTTGCTAAGTGGCAAGGTAAGAAACTTTATGACGACAATGGCGAGCTAGCCATTCAAGTGACAAAGATCCCTACTATCGCATCTTCAGTCCACGGTGTTGACGCATTATCTGGTGCGACACTAACGAGTAACGGTGTTCAGTACTCACTAACGTTCTGGTTAGGTGAAGAAGGTTTTGCACGCTTTATTGAAAAAGCACGCAATGGAGGACTTAGCTAATGGCTGATGCTAAAGAACTTAAACAGGTTCTGACCGGACCTATCATTAATAACAACCCGATTGCTTTGCAAATTCTGGGTGTATGTAGTGCGCTAGCAGTAACCGCTAAAATGGAAACTGCCATCGTAATGACATTAGCATTGACAGTGGTTACCGCATTCTCGAATTTATTTATTTCGATTTTACGTAATCACATTCCAAGCAGTGTTCGTATTATTGTGCAGATGACCATTATTGCTTCGTTAGTAATTGTGGTTGACCAAGTATTGCAAGCTTACGCCTATGACGTTGCGAAGCAATTATCAGTATTCGTTGGTTTGATTATTACTAACTGTATTGTAATGGGTCGTGCAGAAGCCTATGCGATGAAAACACCACCTTTAATGAGCTTCATGGATGGTATCGGTAATGGCCTAGGCTACGGTGCAATCCTATTATCAGTTGGCTTCTTCCGTGAGCTATTTGGTAACGGTTCATTATTTGGCGTGGAAATCCTAAGCAAAATCTCTGACGGTGGTTGGTACCAGCCTAATGGCTTGTTACTTCTTCCTCCTAGTGCGTTCTTCTTGATCGGCATTTTGATCTGGGTTATCCGTACTTATAAGCCAGAGCAAGTAGAAGCAAAAGGGTAAGCGCAATGGAACATTATATTAGTCTGTTAATTCGTTCGATATTCATTGAGAACATGGCGTTGGCCTTCTTCTTGGGTATGTGTACTTTCCTAGCTGTATCTAAGAAAGTCACAACTGCGATGGGCCTTGGTGTAGCAGTTATTTTCGTACTTGCGATTTCAGTACCTGTAAACCAAATCATCTATCAAGGTTTATTAGCGCCAGGCGCACTTGCTTGGGCTGGTGTTCCTGATGCAGATTTGAGCTTCTTGAAGTTCATTACCTTCATTGGTGTTATCGCAGCATTAGTACAAATTTTGGAAATGGCTTTAGACAAGTACTTTCCACCTTTGTATAACGCGTTAGGTATTTTCTTACCTTTGATCACCGTAAACTGTGCAATTTTTGGTGCTGTTTCATTCATGGTTGAGCGTGATTACAACCTAAGTGAAAGTTTAGTATTCGGGATTGGCTCTGGTATTGGTTGGGCATTAGCGATTGTATTGCTAGCCGGTCTTCGTGAGAAAATGAAGTATTCTGATGTGCCAAATGGTCTTCGTGGTTTAGGTATTACCTTCATCACTTCAGGTTTAATGGCGCTAGGTTTCATGTCGTTCTCAGGTGTATCTCTTTAAGAGATACCCAGCGACGTATTACTTTGAACCTTAAAGGATAAGTTTAATGGATATTCTTAACGCTACTCCAATAGATGTTTATCTAGGTGTGAGTATGTTTACTGCAATCGTTTTAATCTTGGTTTTAGTGATTCTATTCGCTAAATCTAAGCTGGTTGCAAGCGGTGATATCACTATCTCAATCAATGATGATAGCGAAAAAGCAATTAAAACAGGTGCGGGCAGTAAGTTACTTGGCGCATTAGCTGATAACGGTATTTTCGTATCTAGTGCCTGTGGTGGCGGTGGCTCATGTGGTCAGTGTCGCGTTAATATTAAGTCTGGTGGTGGTGATATTCTTCCAACAGAACTTGATCACATTAGTAAAGGTGAAGCTCGTCAAGGTTGTCGTTTAGCCTGTCAGGTAAATGTAAAAACTGACATGGATATCGAACTTGATGAAGAAATCTTCGGTATTAAGAAGTGGGAATGTGAAGTTATCTCTAACGATAACAAAGCGACGTTCATTAAAGAACTTAAGCTGCAAATTCCTGGTGATGAATCAGTTCCTTTCCGCGCCGGTGGTTACATTCAAATTGAAGCACCTGCTCACCATGTTAAGTATGCGGACTTTGATGTTCCTGCTGAATATCGTGGCGACTGGGAGCACTTTGGTTTCTTCAACTTAGAATCAAAAGTTGATGATGAGACGATTCGTGCTTACTCAATGGCTAACTACCCTGAAGAGTTTGGTATTATTATGTTGAACGTGCGTATTGCTACGCCACCTCCGCGTAATTTAACCTTACCTTGTGGTAAGATGTCATCGTACATTTGGAGTCTTAAAGAAGGTGATAAAGTCACTATCTCGGGCCCATTTGGTGAGTTCTTCGCTAAAGAGACTGATGCTGAAATGGTGTTCGTTGGTGGTGGTGCTGGTATGGCCCCAATGCGTTCACATATTTTCGATCAACTTAAGCGTTTAAACTCTAAGCGTAAGATGAGTTTCTGGTATGGTGCACGTTCTAAACGTGAAATGTTCTACGTTGAAGATTTCGACGGACTAGCATCGACCAATGAAAACTTTGAATGGCATGTTGCATTATCTGATCCGCAAGATGAAGATAACTGGGATGGCTATACTGGTTTCATTCATAACGTATTGTACGAAAACTACTTACGTGACCATGATGCACCAGAAGACTGTGAGTTCTACATGTGTGGACCTCCAATGATGAATGCTGCCGTAATTGGTATGCTTAAAGACCTAGGTGTTGAAGATGAAAACATCTTACTCGATGACTTTGGTGGCTAATGCGTTAATCAACATAGATTAGCAATTACACTATAAGACATTGAACGTCATGAATTGCAGCTCGCTGACACGGAGGTCACTCTAGTTAGTAAGCTGCAATTTTTTATTTTAGATATTACTAATTTTTAAGTTTGAGATGATAAAGATTTCTATAAATTCGATTGCAGTTACCCTCGTTGTATTTTTACTCACAGCATGCGGGACTGAAGATAAGATGGTATCGCTTGCCGGTAAAACTATGGGCACGACTTACCATATTAAAGTCGTTAGAAATGAGCAATTACCAACGACACAATTACTGCAAGCTGAAATCGATATTGCGCTTGAGCTAGTCAATGACCAAATGTCGACATACCGACCGAAATCTGAATTATCTAAATTTAATCAGCTAGGGATTAATCAGAGTATTACCGTTTCACAAGATACGATGACTGTATTTAAAGAAGGGTTAAGACTTTATGATGTGACCGGTGGCGCTTTAGATATTACATTAGGGCCGTTGGTTAATTTATGGGGCTTTGGTCCTAATAAGCGTCCAACCGAGATCCCGAGTAAAGAAACGATTGATAGAGTGAAAGCAAAAGCTGATATTAGCGGTTTTACTATTAATGGTTTAAAACTAACAAAAACCAATCCTGACTTATATGTGGATTTATCCTCATTAGCAAAAGGCTACGGTGTTGATAAAATAGCGCAACTTTTAAATAAGTATCAAGTTAAAGGTTATCTTGTTGAGATTGGCGGTGAAATTAGCGTTAAAGGCGTTAAAGATGACGGTGCGCCTTGGCGTATAGCGGTTGAGAAGCCGTCGTCAGAAGGAGCCTCTGTTCAGCAAGTTGTTGAGCCTGGTGACATGGCGTTGGCGACATCGGGTGACTACCGTATATATTATGAAGAGAATGGCGAGCGTTTTTCGCACTTAATTGACCCACGTACTGGCTATCCAATTAAGCATAAACTAGCCTCAGCGACAGTATTACATCCAAGCAGCATGACAGCGGATGCATATGCGACTGCAATGATGGTGTTAGGCACTGAAGCATCATTAGCGTTAGCCCATGATGAGCATTTGCCTGTGATGTTAATTGAAAAAGATGGCGATCAATACGAAGTTTTTTACAGTGAAGCTTATGCACCGTATATTCAGTAAGCGTTTTATTATGCGTTGTTTGTGGATTATTTAGCGATTTTTGCCGATTAGAAGTAATTGTTGGAGAATATTATGAGTACCTTTATTGCAGCGTTCGTTGTGTTGTTATTATTTTTTCTATTGATGTCTATTGGCTATATTATTAAAAGAAAAGCGGTTGAAGGTAGTTGCGGTGGTTTAGGTGTATTAGGTATTGAAAAAGCCTGTGACTGCGATGACCCATGTGATAAGCGTAAACGCCGAATGGCTGAATCAGAACGTGAAGCTAAACTAAATCAAAATCGGATTATTTAAACATCTGATTAGAGCGTCAGCTTGCTCTTAAATTGATATCAATAAAGCCCATTGAATAAATAATTCATTGGGCTTTTTTGTTGTCATCATTGGCCAATATAATGGCATTATTATATTAGATACAAAATTTACAAAAATCTTTTGAGGTAACATTTTCGACTAATTTTGTGATTTGATGCAGGTGAAATATATTACCTATTTAGCTAGAAGGGTGATTCTATTGAAGTTAACGTAACTTACGCATAGTTAAACCTAGTTAATAACCTAAGTTGTAACGATAATGATTATCACTAACTAAGCTTATGATTTTAAAGGATATTTGTATTTTTTTATTGTATGTACTATTCTGTTGGAAATTGATCCAGATCAATCTTGCATTTAAAGGACAAAATCATGAAAGGCCATCCAAAAGTAATTAGTCAGTTAAACCGTGTTTTGACTTGCGAGCTAACTGCAATCAACCAATATTTCTTACATGCACGCATGTTTAAACATTGGGGTTTAGAACACCTTAATGAAAAGGAATACAAAAAATCGATTCAAGATATGAAACATGCTGACAAGTTGATTGAGCGTGTTTTGTTTTTAGAAGGCTTACCTAACCTTCAGCAGTTAGATAAATTACGGATTGGTGAGCATTGTGAAGAAATGCTTGATTGTGATGAGCAAGCGCTAACAGAACAGTTAGTGGTATTGCGTGAGACTATCAAGCTTTGTGAAGCTGAACGTGATTATGTTAGCCGCGATTTATTAGAAGATTTACTCGAAGATGAAGAAGAGCACCTAGATTGGATTGAGTCTCAAAAAGAGCTAATCAATCAAACGGGTATTCAAAACTACCTTCAATCACAAATTAAAGATTAATAGGAAATTAACATGAAAGGTAATCCAGAAGTAATTGCAGCGCTGAATGCACTATTAACCGGTGAATTGTCGGCAATGGATCAGTATTTTGTACATGCTCACATGTATGAAGATTGGGGATTTGACGAGCTTTATACTCGCATCCTTCATGAGTCTGATGATGAGAAAGCCCATGCAGCTAAGCTAGTTCAGCGTATTTTGTTCCTAGAGGGAACGCCAGATGTCGCAAGTCGTGAAGCATTAAACATTGGTAAAGATGTGGAAGAAATGCTGAAAAACGACCTGAACTACGAATATGCCGTGGCTGACCATTTACGTGAAGTTATCGCTTTGTGTGAAGCTAAAGAAGATTTCCAAACTCGTGAAATTTTAGAAGTGTTATTAGACGATACTGAATCAGATCACATGTACTGGTTAGAGAAGCAAATTCGACTTATTGATCGCGTTGGTTTACAAAACTACCTACAAACAAAAATGTAATCTATTTAAATTGTTTTATTGTTAAAGCCCAACTGGTTAATAACAGCTTGGGCTTTTTTGTTTCTATTAATTAAAGTTACGCCCTAATAAGGTAAAAATCTAAATATATTAATTAGATATATATCTTATCTACTCTGTATTTAATCCATTATAGTTTGAAGCGGCCAATCATATTGGTGAGTTTGTTATTTATGTCGATAATATTGTTGGTTTCAGCTCTTTGTAAGTTGCCCTCATTATTGAGTGTTTCTACCATGTCGTGTATTTTATGCATATTCTTATTAATGGCATGAATAACCTGGTTTTGTTCATTGGCTGATGTTGATATCTGATTATTTAAGTCATTTACTTGTGTCATGAATTGACTCATTTCCTGCAAGCTAGATGATGTAGCTTCTACGTTTGTAACTGTTTCAGTACAAGCGGTTTCAGTATGAGTAATAGAAGAGACAACATTGGTTGCCTCTGATTTTAACTTTGCGAGGGCTACTTCAATTTCACTGGTACTTGCTTGAGTTCGACTTGCTAGTGCTCTTACTTCATCAGCCACTACAGCAAAGCCTCGACCTTGTTCGCCAGCACGAGCTGCTTCAATAGATGCATTTAACGCCAGTAGGTTAGTTTGCTCAGCAATGCTCCCAATCACAGACACAATACTTTGAATACTGCTGGTTTCATTATTCATATGTTCTACTTTTTGAGCTGTTTCATTAATTTGTGAAGCTAATGCTGTTATGCCTATTTGAGTCGATTCGATTGTCTTAAGTGAATATTCACCTGTAGTATGTGCTTGCGTAGTAAGTTGTGCAGCGTTAAAGGTGTTTTCTACAACCATCTCAGCAGTGTTAGATAGCTCTTCGATCGCTGTTACAATCTGTGTTGTTTCACAGGTATGTGACTCCAAGATATTATCACTGTGAGCGCTATATTCTTGTAATTTGCTTACTCCTTCAGAAAGGCTGACAGTTGATTGATGTATTTCTACCAGCATTGACTGAAGTTGGGCAATAAATTGATTTATCCCTAAGGCAATTTTACCTAAATCATCTTCACTTTTAATGGTTAATCGTCGAGTTAAATCGCCATTACCTTCTGAGAGACCTATAACAAGATCTCGTAATTCAATAATCGGTTGATAAAGCTTGTTCAGAAGAGTAAGTAAGATAACGATTGAAATAATAAGAATTACGCTGATGATCATGGCCATTTGCAAAGTGGCACTAACCAGAGGCGCAAAGGCTATGTCTTCATCTACGGTAATTACAACGTACCATTCCTTACCATCGAGCAGTTCAATGCGTTGGCTTGCAACTAAACTTGTTTGACCATTTATCATGCTACTTTCTACGGCTTCAGCCTTATCGGTTATCGTGTAGTAGAGTGATTGTAGTGCTGCGACATCATTAATGTTCTGCTTTTGTTCAATCAAAATCGAGTTAGATGCCAGCACTAACCCCTGCTTATCAATAATGAATCCAGATGCCCCATTGATTTTATGTAAATCATCTAATTCTTGTTGCAGTTCATCAAACCTGAGATCGGCCATAATAATACCGTTATCTATCGCATGCATGACACCAAGCATTGGAACAGCATCAGTCCGAGTAAAAAAAATGTCACTTAAAGTTAATGATGAGCTACCTTTTCCTGTTTGGTACCAAGGGCGTGTTCTTGGATCATATTTATCTAACAACCCAACACCATTCGGAAACGACTCAGATTCTTTGGAAACAAATGATGAGCCATCATCAAAACCGATTATGACTTTAGATACCCCACCTAATTGAGCGGTGTACCTTGTCATTGCAACATGGTTATCACCTATCTCACCTTGACTATAAAGATGTGCAAGTTCAGTCACAGCCTCAGTAGTTCGATTAAATGCTGTGTGAATGTCTGAAACTTTGTGCTTTAAGGTATTATGAATTTCTTGGGTGAGTGCGCTAGTGATTTGATCTTTAAGTAAGCTATGAGCAACCCAGCCATAAATCAACAGTGAAAGCACCAATAGAAAGCTCATGGCAGACAATATACTTGTTTTAAAACCTAATTGTTTCATTTGGTTACCTATTTGTATTATTATAGGTTTATATGATAATCATTAGGTGGAGGTAAAAATGATATCTTGCTCAATTATTTTAACTTCTAGTGACATTAATTGAACATTTTTATTGTTACTTTATGAGTTTAAACAATTGAAATCGATTCAATGATAGGGATGTAATCGTTTCTTTTACGTTGAGGTGGCTTGATTTCTTGTGTACTGTTTTTATATACAGTACTATTGGGATGTGTATTTGCTATTTAGTTTTTTGTCTATGCGAAAAATTATTCATATCGATATGGATTGTTACTTTGCCGCAGTGGAAATGCGCGATTTTCCTGAGCTGCTCGGCAAACCGCTTGCTGTGGGTGGTCGAAGCGATCGCAGAGGGGTTATTAGCACCTGTAATTATGAGGCTCGTGAGTTTGGCGTACGTTCTGCAATGTCGAGTTACCATGCGCTTAAGCTTTGCCCCGACCTTATCTTAGTCCCCGGTCGAATGGATGTATATAAATCTGTGTCCGTACAAATTCGAGAGATTTTTCATCGCTATACTGATTTGGTTGAACCCTTGTCGTTAGATGAAGCGTACCTTGATGTTACTGATTGTGACGAGTGCAAGGGGAGTGCGACCTTGATTGCACAGGCTATTCGACAAGAGGTTTTTGATGTTACAGGTCTAACGGCATCTGCTGGGGTAGCCCCTATCAAATATTTAGCCAAAATTGCCTCCGATTTGAATAAACCAAACGGCCAATATGTGATCCCGCCTGACGCCATTGCTGAATTTGTAAAACCACTCTCGTTAAATAAAATACCTGGAGTAGGTAAAGTCACTTCTGCAAAGCTTGCAGCATTAGGGCTCAACACATGCGAAGATGTGCAGCGCTACCCAAATGATAAGCTAATTAATGGCTTTGGAAAATTTGGTCGGGTGCTAATCGAGCGAGCCCAAGGTATCGATAATCGTCTTATTAGCCCTAATCGAGTGCGCAAGTCAGTCGGTGTCGAAACCACACTTGCTCAAGATATTTTTACTTTAGAGCAGTGTAATAATGTGATGCCACAGTTGATCCAAGAGTTGCTTGTGCGAGTCAACCGCAGTGCGAAAGATAGAAAAATACATAAACAAGTGGTGAAGCTTAAATTTAATGATTTTAAACAAACCACCATTGAACATCGCAGTGACGAGATAGCCATTAATTTGTTTCAGGACTTGTTGGCTCAGGCATTAGAGCGAGCAAATGGCCGTGGGATAAGATTGGTCGGTGTATCGGTTGGCTTAGCGGATATAGCGCTAGAAGCTCCAGAGTTATCCCATAATAATGAGCAATTGGATTTAAACTTTTAATCTATATCAACAGGCTATTATCAAACATTATTGCCAACAAAAAAGCTGCCATAAGGCAGCTTTTTTCAGATAAAGACTAGTGTCTTAATTTCAATGATTAGTCTTTTGCAGGAATACGCTCAAGAACCGCTAGCAACAGCTCCCAGTATTGACCAACGGTTGTGATGTTAACCATTTCATCAGGGCTATGTGGGTAACGAATGGTAGGGCCAATAGAAACCATATCCATTGTTGGATAAGGCTCTTTAAATAATCCACACTCAAGACCCGCATGAATTACCATGATGGTTGGATCTTTTTTGTAAATGTCATTGTAAGTATCACGAACAATTGCCATCACTGGAGAGTTATTGTTGGGCTTCCAGCCTGGGTAAGCGCCAGATAACTCGATGCTAGCACCTGAAAGGTTAGCGAGTGCTGTCAATTGTGTTTCAATTTCAACGCGGCCTGAGTCGATTAATGAACGGATAAGGCAAAGCACTTCAACAGATTCATTTTCAGTACTAATAACCCCAGTATTCAATGATGTTTCAGTAACGCCTTCAACTTCATCACTCATACGCATTACCCCATTAGGGCAAGCATGAAGTAAGTCGATCAAGGTGTTTTGTGCATCTTCACTCATGACTTTTTCTGGAGTCTCGATTGAAGCAAGTGTGAGTAACATGTCAGGATCGGCAATCGATAACTCTGCACGCACTATTGCCTGGAACTCGGTAATGGCTTGTTCAAGCTTAGTTTGGTTTTCACTAGGCAACATAAAGCTGATGTTGGCTTCACGTGGAATAGCATTACGTAGTGAGCCGCCAGTAAAGTTAACTAACTCAAGTGCGAGCTCATCGGCGTAGCTAAATAAGAAGCGTGCTAGTAACTTGTTTGCATTACCACGACCTAAGTGGATGTTTACACCTGAATGGCCACCTTTTAGTCCAGATAAAGTTAGGCTAAAGCTGGCATTAGTTTGCTCAGGAGCTTGCCATGACATTGGCACACTTAATTGAGCGTCAACACCGCCTGCGCAGCCCATGTAGATTTCGCCTTCTTGCTCAGAGTCAGTATTAATTAAAATATCTGCTTCAAGCATGCCTGCTTCTAGACCAAAAGCGCCAGTCATTCCTGCTTCTTCATCAATGGTCAGTAATACTTCTAATGGACCATGCTTGATATCATCAGCGCCAAGTACTGCTAGAGCAGAAGCCATACCAATACCATTATCAGAACCTAACGTTGTACCGTTAGCTTTTACCCACTCACCATCAACATAAGCTTCAATCGGATCTTTTTCAAAATCATGCTCTTTATCAGCATTCTTTTGCGGAACCATATCAATATGAGCCTGAAGAACTACAACCTTGCGGTTTTCCATGCCAGGAAAAGCGGGTTTTTTAATGATGAGGTTGCCCACTTTATCTTCTACAACGCTTAAGTTTTTTGACTTAGCCCACTGTTGTATGTGTTCACTTAATGCTTGTTCGAATTTTGATGGATGTGGAATTGAACAAATTTGTTCAAACCATTGCCATAAAGGCTGAGGATATAATTGATTGATCGCTGTCACGAAGACTCCCTTATTGTTTTTGAGGTGGGAATAGATGGCAAACAGTCTAGCATATCAAGCCTGTTAGACTGTGATCTGAGGCGATTTGATTGTTTGTGTTATAGCAAATATATGTAAATAAATATTAACCCTGTCGTCATTTGAAATTTATATACTTAGGCCGCGCAAACTGGCTATTATTTAATGCTTAATGGCAAACTGTTCATAGCTAAATAAAAATGATTAAAAAGGAAGGCTCATGTTTCAAGTGGATCTAGTAGACGTTCAAAGTGATGATGCGATTTTCGAAGGTAATGGCTGGGATGCCGTTATTGTTGTTGCTTCAGATTTAGATGTCATCGCACAAGATGAAATCAAATTACTGGCAAATCATGCCAAACAAATTGATCAAAGAATTGGTAAAACCGCAACCTTATTATTAGCGCCAGGTTTAGCTGGCGGGCGTTTGATTGTGTCGCCAGTGCTCAATGCACAAAACGAATACAGTGATGTAACTGTGTTTGCTAAGGCAGCACGTGAGGGGATTGCGATTGCAAAAGCTGCTGGTGCGGTAAAACCATTATTGGTGGTAAGCCAACATAGCGATACGCGTTATCAATATGCGCAACAGGTCTCGGCATTAGCATGTGGTCAAGAGTTATGGCAATCCCTTGAGTACCGAGAAGCTGAACAGACATTGCCTGCAATGACAGCGATTGGTTTATTGGTAACTCAATCTTGCAGTGAATTACTCAATGCTGTTGAAGCGGGTAAGGTGCTGGCTCGTGACTTATGTGGCACGGAACCTGAAAGAATGGCAGCTCCTGCATTTGCTGATTATTGTGTCGATGCTTTTAACGGCAGTGGTTTATCAGTTTCAGTGGTGGATGAGCAAGAAGAGCTAGAACGAGACTACCCGCTATTATGCGCAGTTGGTCGAGCATCATTTTGTGTACCTAGGCATCAGCCTCGTGTTGTAAAGGTTGAATACGTTGGCGAAGGTGAAATAGAGAAGACATTTTTATTCGCTGGTAAAGGGGTTATATACGATACCGGTGGTGCAGATATCAAAGTCGCTGGCGGTATGGCTGGGATGAGCCGTGATAAGGGCGGCGCTGCAGCAGTTGCAGGCTTAATGAAAACCTTATCTCTATTAAAACCAAAAGGTATTCGGGTTATCGCAGAATTAGGTTTAGTCAGAAATAGCATTGGTAGTGATGCGTTTGTACCTGATGAAATCATCAATAGCCACGCAGGTGTGCGCGTAAGAATTGGTAATACTGATGCAGAAGGGCGTTTAGTACTCGCTGATTTATTATCGCATTTAAGAATAAAAGCCACATCTGCAGTTAATCCTCAATTATTTTCAGTGGCTACCTTAACTGGCCATGTGGTGCGCTGTTACGGTGGTTACACTGCAGTGGTAGAAAATGCGGTGTCAAAAGCACAGGGCATTGGCGCTGGAATTGCTGATGTCGCTGAGTTATGGGGTGAATCGGTTGAGTTGTCTCGTTTACGTCATGATGATTTCGCTAAGGTAAATAACATTTCTGGTCAAGGTGAGTTACTGTCATCTAATAATGGCCCATCAGCCATTACTGCCCGTGGTCATCAATACCCTGCAGCTTTCCTTATTAATGCCTCTGGTTTAGGCGATCATGGCAGTCACAGTGCTGCACCGCTACCATTTGCCCATATCGACATTGCGGGTAGTGCAACGGAAGGGCACCCTTTGTATGGAAAACCGACGGCATCACCTTTGGTAACTTTATTACATAATGCGATAAAGTAAGCTTCTAGTAGCTTAAAAAATAACCGAGCACAATATATAGTGGCTTTATTGCGAAAGTAACAAAGCCGCTTGTATTTATATAGTCATACAAATGTAATTTAGTTACTTTTTTAGCTATATTTTAAATAATTTCAAATAATACTTGTAATAAAATTACATTTTGGTATTATTTATCTCGTTGAAGAGCACGGTGCTTTTCAATTCTAGTTCATCCAGGAAGGATAAAGTCTCCAAGGAATCGAGTAAGTAAGTTGTCTCAATGGATTGAGAAAAGTAAGTTCCAAGGAACCGAGCCCAGCAAGACTAGGTTTTAAACAACTTTATTTGGAGTATGTACTATGTCTTATACAGGCAATCAATATATTTATTGGCAAAACACTTGGTTAAGTTCAGATGCTTTATCAGGTGGTTTATATGCCATGACATTCAAGGGCTAACCCATCCTTGATTGAAGTTTTACCCGTATCAACCCTTTTTTCTGTCGCCTCACGGCGATCTTAGACAACAGTAAGCTAGTTCTCTATTGCTAGTTTATTTTGAAGTTTTATCACTTAATGGTGATTCAGTTTTCCTATCCCCATACCGGAAAACGATTAAACTTGTCAGCCTACTCATTGAGTAGGCTTTTTTTTGCCTGTATTTCACGTTTCCCTCAGTAATCAGTTTATTAAATTGTCTTGCTAGCGAATATGAGTGTTTATATTGTGAATATGGCTAAGCTCCCTATAAATACCTATAATCCTTGTCACTAAAATGTCACCTGTATCAGTTCCTTATCATAGTGAGTTGATCAAGTAAGGCGTGACAACAGCCGTTCCATTCCCTTTTTCAAGGATTAAAGTTTCATGTTAGAGAAACTGTTCAAACTCAAAGAGAATCAATCAAATATAAAACAAGAAGTGGTTGCAGGTATCACGACCTTTTTAACCATGGCCTATATCATTTTTGTTAATCCGATGATGTTGGCGGATGCGGGCATGGATCAAGGCGCTGTTTTTGTGGCGACATGTTTAGCGGCTGCAGTAGGTTGTTTAGTGATGGGCTTTGTTGCCAACTATCCAATCGCGTTGGCACCTGGAATGGGATTAAATGCTTTTTTCACTTACACCGTTGTTGGTGAAATGGGCTATAGCTGGGAAACAGCATTAGGCGCGGTATTCATGTCGGGTATTTGTTTCCTTATTCTGTCTTTAGTGAAAATTAGAGAGTGGATTGTCAATAGTATTCCGATGAGTTTACGTTTGGGTATTGCTGCTGGTATTGGTTTATTCCTTGCCTTTATTGGCCTTAAGGCTGCAGGCATTGTTGTTGCAAGTCCTGCAACCTTAGTGACCATGGGCGACATTACGGCATTTCCAGCTGTGATGGCTGCACTCGGTTTCTTTTTAATTATTGCTATGGTTCAGCGAGGGTTAAAAGCTTCAGTAATTTTAAGTATTTTTATCGTCACAGCGCTGGGGTTAGCGTTTGGCGACGTTAGTTATAATGGCATTGTATCAATGCCGCCATCTATTGCGCCCACTTTCATGAAAATGGACTTATCTAGCGTATTAGAAATCAGCATGATTTCAGTGATATTTGCTTTCTTATTTGTCGATCTCTTTGATACTTCAGGGACATTAGTTGCAGTGGCTCAGCGCGGTGGTTTCTTAGATGAACAAGGCCGTTTACCGAGAGTGAAGCGTGCATTAAGTGCTGATAGTTTGGCAACTATTGCAGGTGCGAGCTTAGGTACCTCTACAACAACCAGTTATATTGAAAGTACTGCGGGTGTGAGCGCTGGTGGCAGAACGGGATTAACAGCGGTTGTGGTCGGTATTTTATTTATCCTTGCATTATTTTTTGCGCCACTCGCGGGTATGGTGCCTGCGTATGCAACAAGCGGTGCATTATTTTATGTGGCTATTTTGATGATGTCTGGTTTGGTGAATGTTGAATGGGAAGACCTCACTGAAGCAGCGCCTGTGGTAATTGTTTGTTTACTGATGCCACTGACTTTTTCTATTGCTAACGCAATTGGCTTTGGATTTATCTCTTACGCTGTCATTAAAGTATTGACTTGTCGCTTTAAAGATTTGAATCTAGGCATTGTATTTATTGCGGTCTTATTCTTAGTTAAATTTATATATGGTTAAACCGTTGAGATGTTGGGTTTAAGTTAACTTTTTGCGTTGATTTTACTCGTTTTCTTTGGATTTTAATCCTCAGCTATTGTTTTTACAGGCTTCATTAAATATATCTTGTTAGCTAAAATAAATCGATTTATTGATTTTTTGTTAAGGGTTATGCATTGCATAGCCCTTTTTTATGCAGGATCATAATCTATGTCATGAATTTCTTTTAACATAGTTAAGCATTGCTATTATTCTTTAGTCTAATTAGGTATAAAAATCTTCCACTAAAAATGTTTTGTTTGGAAAGGTACCAATGTCTTACCAGCGGGTAGTAGTAAAATTAGGCACCAGCGTGCTGACATCAGGCAGTAATAAGCTTGATAAAGCGCACATGGTTGAATTAGCGCGACAAATATCAGCGTTAGTGCGTTCAGGCGTTGAAGTTGTGCTTTGCACATCAGGCGCAATAGCAGCAGGACGAGAGCACCTCCAATACCCCGAACTCCCCGATGACATACCCAACAAACAACTTCTTGCAGCAGTAGGCCAAAGTCAGTTAATTCTTGCTTGGAGTGAAGTGTTTAGCATTTATGGTTTGCATGTCGGTCAACTGTTGCTTACTGGCGCTGATTTACATGATCTTGAAAGATACATGAATGCAGGCGATACGATTAACGTCTTGTTAGAAAACAACATCATTCCAATCATTAATGAAAATGATGCGGTTGCGACTAGTGAGATCAAAGTGGGGGATAATGATAATTTATCTGCCAGAGCTGCATTGCTATGCGAAGCCGATCTGTTAGTGCTACTGACGGATCAAAAAGGTTTGTTCGATGCAGATCCGAGATCAAACCCCAATGCCAAATTAATCACTACCGTAGCCACCATTGACGAAAACTTACGTCAGTTAGCTGGCGGCGCTGTATCTGGGCTTGGCACTGGTGGCATGGCGACTAAATTAGAAGCCGCAGACATCGCTAAAAGAGCTGGTGTTGAGGTTGTAATTGCTTCAGGCCATCATCCAGAAGTCCTGACTAAAATTGCTAAAAAAGAAGCAATTGGCACTCATTTTAGTGCGATTAAAAACCCACTAAGTTACCGTAAACAATGGATTTTGGTAGGACCTGCAACAGAAGGCCGATTTAAACTTGATGACGGTGCATGTCATGCGGTGGTTGAAACTGGCAGCAGCTTATTACCGAAAGGTATAGTCAGTGTTGAAGGCGAATTCGAGCGTGGTGCGATTGTGTTATTGACCGATCAATCTGGCAATGAAATAGCTAAAGGCTTAAGCCGTTACTGTTCACGTGCGCTGAAGCTTATTGCCGGCAAACATTCTAACCAAATTGAAGAATTAATTGGTTACGACTATGGCGCTTCTATAGTACATCGAAACGATATGGTTCTATTAGACTGCGAACAATTTAAAGGAAGCAAACATGCCTCATAAAGAATATTTACACACATTAGGCAAGCAAGCAAAAGCGGCAAGTTTTGCCCTAGCGAATTTATCTAGTCAAAAGAAATCTGAATTATTGCATTGTATTAGTGAGCAGTTATCACTTAATAGCGAAGCTATTCTTACTGCCAATGCTAAAGATGTCGCAGCGGCTAGAGAAAATGGTTTAACAGATGCCATGATTGACCGCTTGTTATTAGATAACGATAGATTAAGCGGCATTATTGCTGATATTGAAAATGTGATTAATCTTGCCGATCCTGTGGGCAGTGAATCAGCTAGCCAGCTGTTAGATAACGGTTTACGCTTAACTCAACGCCGCGTGCCACTAGGTGTTGTGGGAGTGATTTACGAAGCAAGACCAAACGTGACAGTTGATATCGCAGTACTTGCATTAAAAACGGGTAACGCAGTTATTTTGCGTGGCGGTAAAGAAACACTAACTTCAAACCAGGTATTAAGCGACGTCATTCGTAAAGCATTAACCTTACAAGGCTTACCTGAGAATGCGGTTCAACTTATTAACTCAACCGACAGAGATTTGGTAACTGGTTTATTAACCTTAGATCAATACGTCGATATGATTATCCCGCGTGGTGGGCAAACGCTGCAGCGTTTATGTGCTGAAAAAGCCAGTATCCCGGTGATCCTAGGTGGTATTGGTATTTGTCATTTATACCTAGATAAAATGGCCGACCTGAGCCGCAGTGCAGAAGTGATTATTAACGCAAAAGTTCAGCGCCCAACAGTATGTAATGCGTTAGATACTTTATTGATACATGAAGATGTTGCTGCTGAATTTTTGCCAATCTTGTTCAAGCAAATGTCAGCATTAGGTGTCAGTTTTTATACTTGTGATAAAACCAAAACCTTAGTGGATACTCAAGCCTTTGAAATCCATTCAGCTACTGATGAGAGTTACTCAACAGAGTGGTTATCACTGACCTTAGGTGTAAAAGTGGTTAATGACATTGATCAGGCTATCGAACATATCCGCCAGCATTCTAGTGGTCACTCTGAAGCGATTTTATCTGACGATATTAATGCCACTTGTCATTTTATGAATCAAGTCGATTCAGCTGCAGTGTATGTGAATGCAAGTACACGCTTTACTGATGGCTCGCAATTTGGACTAGGCGCTGAAGTTGCTGTTAGTACGCAGAAGTTACATGCTCGTGGACCAATGGCACTTGATGCGTTAACCACATACAAATGGTTAGCAACAGGTGACTACACTGCGCGTGGATAGTTAGTCTGCTTCTTTTTTACTTAACGTTTGAGATAGATACTTAATGTTTGAGATTATTACTTAACGTTTGTGATTGATAGTTAAAAAGCACTTCGGTGCTTTTTTGCTTTCTGCCATCTGCCAATTAGTAAGTTTTACTACAAGCCATTAGGGATGTTGTATCAGGTTAGCTGTTATTGAGTAAAAATGAGATGACTTGGCATAGGTGGAATTGATAAACGTAAATACGTGGCATAGCACCAAACGGCAAAACTACTGAGTGTCATTATTATTGCAGCAATCCTTGTCGCTTGGACATATTCCTTCATAAATGGGAAGTATTTGGTTTGAATGCGGTTAGTAAAATAGACCGCTGGAAAAATGAAAACGCAAATATACATTGCTGGGTATTGTGTTGAACTGTCACCGTTGAAATATTCATAAACCATAATCCCTACCGTTATCAATAGACAGGTAATACGTATTCTGGTTTCGACGGCATCACTAAAGTTCCAACGCGGCATTCCCATTGCCAATATCTCCATTGCTTTCTTTTTGCTTGTAACATATTAATAACAATTAATCTGCTGCCTGACAACCAGCTTATTGAGTATATGCATGATAGTGCAATATATTAGCAGCTAACTGGCATATTTTACTTTTGAGAAACGATTCAATTTAGGCAGCAGTTTTGGCAATATTTTTTGTAGCATTAAGCCAGATAATATAAAGCACAAGCCAATATAAGTGCTCACAGTTATTTGCTCTTTTAATATGACTGATATTAACCCGACAGATAATACTGGGGTGAGGAAAACCAGCGTGGTGATATTGGAGGTCTTATCAGTGGTTTTAAGTGCCATTAACCAAAGCACGAATGTTAAACCCATTTCAAATAAGCCAACATACATCCCAGCCACGAGCGCTGACCAACTGATCGCTTCAATGGGTTGGTGTAGCATCATTGCGGCTGTAACAAAAGGCAAGCCGATTAAAAAACTCAGTAATAAACTAACAATCGCATCGCCGTCATCTTTCGTATTAATCACCCAGTAAAAGCACCAAATAACAGTACTACTTAACACAAATGCGATACCTGTAGGGCTGTCAAAATTAAAACTGGTGAGGTTCCCGCCGCTAGCAATAACGTAAACCCCGCTGTACGCAATAATCGCTGCAAGTACATCTATCTTAGTTAATTTATGGCCAAGTAAAGGTACGGCTAAAATGGGTAATAAAATAGCCCATGTGTAGTTCAGGGATAAGGCTTGTTGAGCGGGCAATAAATCATAAGCTTCAAACAATACGTAATAGTATAAAAACGGATTCAATAGGCCAGTGAATAAATAAAAGAGAGGGCGTTTGATAAATTGCTTAGCGATTAAGCCAAATTTACCTTGGGCGATAACAATGATACCTAAGGCGAAAATAGAGGTGATGACGGCAACAAAAACTAACTGTAATGGGGTGAAATAACCCAACGCTATTTTAAAAGCTGTCGCGACAGTTGACCATAACAATACGGCCAATAGGCCATAAATATAAGCTAGAGAAGTATTCGACACTGTCTTTCCTAATTGAAAATAAAACGTAGGCTTAATAATTTCCGATATTGTATGCAATATACAAAGTGGGTGCACTACTTATTTTCTCATTGCTTAAGATATTTTTAATAAAATTTACGATCTCGCCCTTGTAATTTAGATCGCTGTCCCAATATATGCAGTAAGGCTGATATGAGAGGCTAAAAAATTAGGACTTGAAATTACAAATCCTGACCCCATATCAACAACCATAAGCAAATTTAGAAACACTAAAATTTATATTTCGGAGATCCTCATGGGCAAAATTATTGGTATTGACTTAGGCACAACGAACTCTTGTGTTGCTGTCCTTGATGGCGACAAAGCTCGCGTAATTGAGAACGCTGAAGGCGAACGTACTACATCATCAATCATCGCATACACTGAAGATGAAACATTGGTGGGTTCACCAGCTAAACGTCAAGCTGTTACCAACCCAACTAACACTTTCTTCGCGATTAAGCGTTTAATCGGTCGTCGTTTTAAAGATGACGAAGTTCAACGTGATGTTGACATCATGCCGTTCAAAATCATTGGTACAGACAATGGTGATGCATGGGTTGAAGCTCACGGTAAGAAAATGGCACCACCACAAGTTTCTGCTGAAATCTTGAAAAAGATGAAAAAGACTGCAGAAGACTTCTTAGGTGAAGAAGTAACAGAAGCAGTTATTACTGTTCCTGCGTACTTTAACGATTCACAACGTCAAGCAACGAAAGATGCTGGTCGTATTGCTGGTCTTGATGTTAAACGTATCATCAACGAACCAACTGCTGCTGCATTAGCTTACGGTATCGATAAGAAGCAAGGCGACAATGTTGTTGCTGTATACGATTTAGGTGGCGGTACTTTCGATATCTCTATCATTGAAATCGATAGCAACGATGGCGACCAAACTTTCGAAGTACTTGCAACTAACGGTGACACTCACTTAGGTGGTGAAGATTTTGATAACCGTCTAATCAACTATTTAGCTGATGAGTTCAAAAAAGAGCAAGGTCTAGACCTACGTAATGACCCGCTAGCTATGCAACGTGTTAAAGAAGCTGCAGAAAAAGCGAAAATTGAACTTTCAAGCACTACTCAAACTGAAGTTAACCTACCTTACATCACTGCTGATGCAACAGGTCCTAAGCATTTAGTGGTTAAAATCACTCGTGCTAAGTTAGAGTCTTTAGTAGACGACTTAATTCAACGTTCTTTAGAGCCACTAAAAGTTGCTCTAGCTGATGCTGACTTATCAGTTTCTGATATCAACGAAGTTATTCTTGTTGGTGGTCAAACTCGTATGCCTAAGGTACAGGCTGCAGTAACTGATTTCTTCGGTAAAGAGCCACGTAAAGATGTTAACCCTGATGAAGCTGTAGCTGTAGGCGCGGCAATTCAAGCTGGTGTTCTTTCTGGTGACGTAAAAGATGTATTGTTACTTGACGTTACACCACTATCATTTGGTATTGAAACCATGGGTAGCGTAATGACTAAGCTTATCGAGAAGAACACCACTATCCCGACTAAAGCGAGCCAAACGTTCTCAACTGCTGAAGATAACCAAAGTGCGGTAACGATTCACGTACTTCAAGGTGAGCGTAAGCAAGCGAGCTACAATAAATCTCTAGGTCAATTCAACCTTGAAGGTATTGAGCCTGCTCCACGTGGCCAACCACAAGTTGAAGTATCTTTTGATATCGATGCAGATGGTATCTTAAACGTATCAGCAACTGACAAGAAAACCGGTAAAGCACAAAACATCACTATTAAAGCTAACTCTGGTCTAAGTGACGAAGAAGTAGAGCAAATGGTACGTGATGCTGAAGCACATGCTGACGAAGATGCTAAATTCGAAGAGCTAGTTCAAGCGCGTAACCAAGCTGATGGCATGGTTCATGCGACTAAGAAGCAAATCGAAGAAGCTGGCGAAGCACTACCAGCTGAAGAAAAAGAGAAAATTGAAGCTGCAATGGCTGAAGTTGATACTGCAACTCAAGGTAACGACAAAGAAGCGATTGATAAAGCAACTCAAGCATTAATGGAAGCGTCAGCTAAGTTAATGGAAATTGCTCAAGCGAATGCACAAGCGCAACAAGGTGAAGCTCCTGCACAAGATGCACAAGAAGCTAAGCCTGAAGATGACGTTGTTGATGCTGAGTTTGAAGAAGTAAAAGACGACAAAAAGTAAACTAATTAGTTAGTTAACTTTCAGGCGGGCGTTGAGAGAAATCTCTAACGCCCGTTCGTACAATACCTGCTTGAGAAAACTGAGATTATGTCAAAGCGAGATTATTACGAAGTTCTAGGTATCGGTCGCGATGCTAGTGAACGAGAAGTCAAAAAAGCCTATAAACGTTTGGCGATGAAGTTTCACCCGGATCGTAATCCAGGTGATGAAGAAGCTGAAGCAAGCTTTAAAGAAGTTAAAGAAGCTTACGAAATTCTAACCGATGCCAATAAAAAAGCCGCTTATGACCAATTTGGTCATGCTGGTGTTGACCCTAACCGCGGTGGCGGTGGTCATGGTGGCGCTGGCGATTTCGGTGATATCTTCGGTGATGTGTTCGGTGATATTT
Source organism: Shewanella sp. 10N.7 (assembly GCF_020806285.1). Lineage (NCBI taxonomy): Bacteria > Pseudomonadati > Pseudomonadota > Gammaproteobacteria > Alteromonadales > Shewanellaceae > Shewanella > Shewanella sp. 10N.7. The sequence goes on along the minus strand of NZ_JAJGZS010000007.1, from coordinate 120,149 downwards.
TTGGTGGCGGTCGTCGTGGCGGTGGTCAACGTCAAGCAGCTAGAGGCAGTGACTTACGTTACAACCTTGAGCTGTCGCTTGAAGAAGCGGTACGTGGCCTATCAAAAGAGTTACGTATCCCTACACTCGCATCATGTGATACCTGTGATGGCAGCGGCGCTAAAAAAGGCACCTCTGCAACGACTTGTGGCACATGTCATGGCCAAGGCCAAGTGCAAATGCGTCAAGGGTTCTTTGCTGTTCAACAAGCGTGTCCGACTTGTCATGGTCGCGGTAAGATCATTAAAGACCCATGTAAGAAATGTCATGGTGAAGGTCGCGTTGAGAAGAGCAAAACATTATCAGTTAAAATTCCTGCTGGTGTTGATACGGGTGACCGTATTCGCTTATCTGGTGAAGGTGAAGCGGGTGAATTTGGCGCACCTCCAGGCGATTTATACGTACAAGTGACGGTACGCGAACATAATATCTTCGTTCGCGATGGCAACAACTTATATTGTGAAGTGCCAATCTCATTCAGTAAAGCAGCCTTAGGCGGCGAAATTGAAGTGCCAACACTTGATGGCAAAGTGAACTTAAAGATCCCAGCAGAAAGCCAAACTGGCCGTATGTTCCGTTTACGCGGTAAAGGTGTTAAATCAGTTCGCAGTCATGCAGTCGGTGATTTGCTTTGTAAGGTTGTGATGGAAACACCAGTTAACCTGAATGAAAAGCAAAAAGAATTACTGCGTGAATTCGAAGCAACGTTGACAGGCGAATCTAAGAAACATAGCCCTAAAGCTGAAGGTTTCTTTGATGGCGTTAAAAAGTTTTTTCACGATTTAAACAGTTAATCGTTGTAAACACATTACGCTGATATTTTGAAAGGCTGATTACCTATGGTAAACAGCCTTTTTTATTGCAATAAAATCACCTTATTGAGCACTTATTAAAAGCGTGATTCAATGAGTTCACATGTTTAATTAGGCGTAATCATATGTCGTTTTCATCATTTTCACTTAACCCTAAACTCGTCGATGCTTTACCTGCTTCAGTGTTGAAACCCAGTGAGATTCAAAAGCAGGCAATACCTAAAATCATCCAAGGGCAGGATGTAATGGCATTAGCGCAAACTGGCAGTGGCAAAACCTACGCTTTTGGTTTACCCATTTTGCACAGTATGAGTCAAAAGCCAATTCAGAAACTGAGCCAGAAACTATTGGCTTTAGTTGTTGTGCCAACCCGAGAGTTGGCCACGCAGGTGGCTGGGGATTTATCTAGAGTAGGTGCAGACTTAGATCTTCGAGTCGAGGTGGTATGTGGTGGCGAAGATACAGAACTACAAATTGAACGCTTATCAACGCCTGCAAATCTGATTGTTGCGACGCCAGGAAGACTACTGGCTTTAGTTAATCAAGGTGCTGTGGACTTTGCAGCACTAGAACACCTAGTGCTAGATGAAGCTGACCGTTTATTAGATATGGGCTTTTTCGCCGATATTAAGTCACTTATTGCACTTATGCCGACAAGACAAACCTTGTTGTTTTCAGCCACCATGCCAGAACCTTTGCTGCAATTTACTCAGCAGGTATTAGCTAGAGATGCTATTAGGCTGGAAGCTAATGTGGTTAATACAGCGGTTGAAGATATTACTCAAACCATTTATCACATCAATAAGGGCAGTAAGGCAAAAGCAGTCATTGATCTGATTAAACGTAATAAATGGTCTCAAGTGTTGGTGTTTGTGAATGCTAAAGGTGACGCTGATGCTTTATGTAAGAAGATACATAAAGCAAAACTGACAGCGGCTTCCTTACATGGCGATAAAGACCAAGCATTACGTACAGATACTTTGAACCAATTTAAGGCAAAGCAGTTAACGGTATTAGTGGCAACCGATGTCATGGCTCGCGGGATCCACATTGACGCATTGCCTGTGGTGATTAATTTTGAATTACCCGAGCAAGCAGCTGTGTACATTCATCGAATAGGTCGTACTGCACGAGCAGGGTTAAGCGGCTGTGCAATATCTCTGACATGTCATGCTGAAATGCCAAGGCTTAATGCTATTCGCGAATTAAGCCAGTTATCCGTGCCGGTAAGTGAACTCGAAGGCTTTCCCGTAACGGATAAACCCATCGATCCTAATAGTAAAAGGCCGCCTAAAGATAAACAGGCTAATCGACGGACGGCTAAAAAACGCAGTGCCAGTCAATTTAGTAAGAAGCAGGTACGCTGATACTGAATTTGAAAGCGGACTGTAATATTGCAATGGACTGTAGCTGTAGCTGTAACTGTAGTTGTAGCTGTAACTGCAACTGGCTAAAGCTGGAATGGCTAAAGGTGCAATCAACGGGTGGAATAGTTTAAAATAATTGCAATTAGATAGGCTTAACGCGTAAACAAGATATTTAAAGGGATGTAATATGAAAAAACTAGTTCTGACATTACTGCTTCCAGTGTTATTAGCAGGTTGTGCAACGACAAAGTCACCCACGGGGCGAAGTCAGGTACTGTTATTTGATAAAACACAAATGACAGAAATGGGCGGGCAATCGTTTGCTGCGATGAAAAAAGAGCAAAAGGTCAGTACAGATAAACAGAAAGTCGCTTACGTAAGTTGCATTGCTGACAGGATAACCGCAGAGCTTCCTGATCAATCCTTGCAATGGGAGGTCGTGGTATTTGACTCTGAACAAGTCAATGCTTTTGCGTTGCCTGGCGGTCATATCGGGGTGTACACAGGCCTGTTAACTGTTGCAAGCGATGAAGACCAGCTAGCAACGGTTATTGGGCATGAAGTGGCACATGTATTGGCAAGACACGGTAATGAGCAAGTGTCTCGTGCTCAAATGACCAATACTGGCATGCAATTAGCGGATGTAGCGCTAGGCGCTGGTGGTGTTTCAAATAAAGACATGTATATGGCAGGCTTAGGGCTTGGCGCGCAGGTAGGGATTTTATTACCTTTTGGTCGAGATCAAGAAAGTGAAGCGGATGAACTCGGTTTAGAGTTAATGGCCAAGGCAGGTTTCAATCCAGCCAAGAGTGTTATTTTATGGCAAAACATGGCGAAAGCTGGCGGTGAGCAAGGGCCGGAATTGTTCTCTACTCATCCATCTCACTCAAGCCGTATATCTGATTTACAAGCGCTACAAACTAAGGTGACCCCTTTATATCAAGCGGCAAAAAAACAGTCCCCAACACAATGTAAAAAAGGCTAATGAAAAATAGTCATTATCATCGCAGATTAGCGCCCATAGCGTTATAAAGTGTGCTAAACTGCCCCGCAAATTTTAACTGATGAATTGAGAGTAAATACGTTATGTCAGAGTTCAACACAATGGAACAGCAAGCAAGTTACGGTGTAGGTCGTCAAATGGGTGAGCAACTAGCTGCTAACTCTTTCGAAGGTATCGATATCCCTGCAGTACAAGCTGGTCTAGCGGATGCGTTTGCAGGTAAAGAAAGCGCTGTTGCAATGGAAGACTTACAAGTGGCTTTCACTGAAATCAGCCGTCGTTTACAAGCTGCTCAAGAAGAAGCTGCTGCAGCTGCTTCAGCTGAAGGCGAAAACTTCCTTGCTGAAAATGCTAAACGTGACGGTATTACTGTGACTGAGTCTGGTCTTCAGTACGAAGTTATCGCTCAAGGTGAAGGTGAGAAACCAACTCTTGATTCAACAATTCGTGCTCATTACCACGGTACTTTCATCAACGGTGAAGTATTCGATAGTTCTGTTGCTCGTGGCGAGCCAGCTGAATTCCCAGTTTCTGGTGTTATCGCTGGTTGGACTGAAGCATTACAACTAATGCCAGTTGGTACCAAGCTTAAATTATTCGTGCCACAACACTTAGCTTACGGCGAACGTGGTGCTGGTGCTTCAATCCCGCCATTCTCGGCGTTGGTATTTGAAGTAGAATTGTTAGAAATCGTTTAATGATTAACGCCTAAGTTTAACTTAGGCGTTTTTGTATCACTGGGAGAAAGACATGACTGCAAAAGTAAGAGTCGCTGTTGTTGGTGCCAGTGGCCGTATGGGTCGCACATTGATTGAAGCTGCTAAGCAACATGACATGATATATTTAGGTGCCGCAGTTGAACGCACAGGTTCTACACTGATTGGTGTTGATGCTGGTGAGTTGGCTGGCGTGGGTACTATGAATGTTGCGATTACAGATTCATTAGACATAGCATCAGAACATTTTGATGTATTAATTGATTTTACCTCTCCAGAATCGTCGCTTGTGCATCTTGATTGGTGTTCAAAAAATAATAAGGCGATTGTGATTGGTACGACAGGTTTTAATCATGCTCAAAAAGAGATGATTAATGCGTTTGCTGAGCAAACACCTGTTGTGTTTGCTCCTAATATGTCTGTAGGCGTTAACTTAACGCTGAAACTATTAGAGCTAACCGCGAAAGTCATGGGCGATTACACTGATATTGAGATCACTGAAGGGCATCATCGTTTTAAAAAGGATGCCCCCTCTGGTACGGCGTTAAAAATGGGTGAAGTGATTGCTGATACCCTAGGCCGAGATCTTGAAGAGTGCGCAGTTTATGGTCGTGAAGGTATGACTGGCGAGCGTGATAGAAATACCATAGGTTTTTCTACTATTCGTGCTGGTGATATTGTTGGCGATCATACGGTGATGTTTGCCGATATCGGTGAGCGAGTTGAAATAACTCATAAAGCGACCAGTCGAATGACATTTGCTAATGGTGCCATGCGTGCAGCCTATTGGTTATCCGATCAGGATTCAGGCTTATACGACATGCAGCAAGTGTTAGGACTCAATTAATATTTAAAAAAACCACCTTCGGTGGTTTTTTTTTGGAAATAAATTTTCCCAAAATAAAATAACTAAGCATAGACGCTTTAACTTAATTCATATAAAATCGCTGGAATTTGCCAAAATTTCGTAAATTGGTAGATTTGTAAAAATTAAATACAAATAATTTCAGTGGCTTGGCTCTTTTTTTTGGAGGTCGCGTTGACACAGTCTGCCTTACTCGTACTCGAAGATGGAACCGTATTCTCTGGCACAGCAATTGGTGCCGATGGACTCACTGTTGGTGAAGTAGTTTTTAATACTTCAATGACAGGCTATCAAGAGATTTTAACGGATCCGTCATATTCTCGCCAGATCGTAACTTTAACTTACCCTCATATTGGTAATACCGGTACGAATGATGAAGATACAGAATCTGATTCAGTTCATGCTTGTGGTCTTATCATTAGAGATTTACCTCTATTAGCCAGCAACTTTCGTAACCAACAGTCATTAAGCGATTATTTAAAATCGAATAATGTTGTGGGTATCGCGGATATTGATACACGTAAATTGACCCGTATTTTACGTGAAAAAGGTTCGCAAGCCGGCTGTATTATGGTCGGCGATATCGATGAAGCTAAAGCATTAGCTGCAGCGAAGGCATTCCCTGGTTTAAAAGGTATGGACTTAGCAAAAGAAGTCACTACCGAGTCTACTTATCAATGGCGTAAAGCAAGCTGGCGTTTAGTCGGTGGTTTACCTGATGAGACTCCAGAATCAGAACTTAAATATAAAGTTGTCGCTTTCGATTACGGCATCAAACGTAACATCCTACGTATGTTAGTTGACCGTGGTTGTGATGTGACAGTAGTACCAGCGCAAACATCAGCGGCAGAAGTATTAGCGATGAATCCTGATGGGATTTTCCTATCAAATGGTCCTGGCGATCCAGAGCCATGTGATTACGCTATCACTGCCATTCAAGAAATACTAAAAACGGATATTCCAGTATTTGGTATTTGTCTTGGTCACCAGTTGCTGGCATTAGCATCAGGGGCTAAAACCTTGAAAATGAAGTTTGGTCATCATGGTGCTAACCACCCTGTGAGCGATATTGAAAAAGGTAATGTGATGATCACCAGCCAAAACCACGGTTTTGCTGCTGATGAAGCTACACTACCAGCGAACATCAAAGTGACACACAAGTCATTATTTGATGGTTCACTTCAAGGTATTCACCTTACTGATAAACCTGCGTTTAGTTTCCAAGGCCATCCTGAAGCGAGCCCTGGACCGACCGATGCGTCACCGCTGTTTGATCATTTCATTGAATTGATTGAGCAATCTCGTTCAAACGCTAAATAGTTAGGTCACTCGGAGAAGATAGAAGCAATGCCAAAACGTACTGATATTAAAAGTATTCTAATCCTAGGCGCTGGACCAATTGTCATTGGTCAAGCGTGTGAATTTGACTATTCGGGTGCTCAAGCGTGTAAAGCGCTTCGTGAAGAAGGTTATCGAGTTATCTTAGTTAACTCTAACCCTGCCACGATCATGACCGATCCTGAAATGGCCGATGCAACTTATATCGAGCCGATTCATTGGGAAGTGGTTCGCAATATTATCGCTAAAGAAAAACCTGATGCGATTTTGCCTACCATGGGTGGTCAGACTGCACTTAACTGTGCTCTTCAGCTAGAAGCTGAAGGCGTACTAAAAGAATTTAACGTTGAAATGATTGGTGCGACAGCTGACGCAATTGATAAAGCTGAAGACCGTAGTCGTTTTGATACTGCAATGAAAGCCATTGGTCTTGAATGTCCTCGTGCTGGTATTGCTCATACAATGGAAGAAGCACACGGCGTATTAGACCAAGTTGGCTTCCCTTGTATTATCCGTCCATCTTTCACCATGGGTGGCAGTGGCGGTGGTATCGCATACAACAAAGAAGAGTTTGAGGACATTTGTTCTCAAGGTCTTGAGCTTTCTCCAACTAGCGAATTATTGATTGATGAATCGCTAATTGGTTGGAAAGAGTACGAAATGGAAGTGGTTCGTGACCGTAACGATAACTGTATTATCGTTTGTGCTATCGAAAACTTCGATGCGATGGGAGTTCACACTGGTGATTCAATCACAGTTGCGCCTGCGCAGACATTGACGGATAAAGAATACCAATTAATGCGTAATGCTTCTTTAGCAGTATTACGTGAAATTGGTGTTGAGACCGGCGGTTCAAACGTTCAGTTTGGTATTTGTCCAAATACAGGACGTATGGTCATCATTGAGATGAACCCGCGTGTTTCTCGCTCATCTGCATTAGCCTCTAAAGCAACTGGTTTCCCGATTGCTAAAATTGCTGCGAAGCTCGCTGTAGGCTTCACGCTTGATGAATTAATGAATGATATTACTGGCGGTCGCACTCCAGCATCATTCGAACCTGCAATTGACTACGTTGTGACTAAAGTTCCTCGTTTTAACTTCGAGAAATTTGCTGGCGCTAATGACCGTTTAACTACGCAAATGAAGTCAGTTGGTGAAGTGATGGCGATTGGCCGTACTTTCCAAGAGTCATTACAGAAAGCACTGCGTGGCTTAGAAGTCGGTCGTAACGGTTTTGATTCTGTTGTTGATATTTCATTGCCAGAAAGCATGCAGCAAATTCGTCATGAATTGAAAGAGCCTGGTTGTGACCGTATTTGGTACATTGCCGATGCATTCCGCGCTGGGCTAAGCCGTGATGAAATCTTCAGACTGACTAATGTTGACCATTGGTTCTTAGTTCAAATTGAAGACTTAATTGCTCAAGAAGCAAAAGTTTCAGAAGTGGGCATGTCTGGTCTTAACCAAGAATTCTTACTTAAGCTCAAACGTAAAGGTTTTGCCGATTCACGTTTAGCTGAAATCTTGGGTGTGAGTGAAACTGAAGTGCGTAAAATTCGTGATAGCTACGGTATGCACCCTGTTTATAAGCGTGTTGATACTTGTGCTGCTGAATTTGCTACAGATACCGCTTACATGTATTCAACGTACGAAGAAGAATGTGAAGCTCTGCCTTCAACGCGCGACAAAATCATGATTCTTGGCGGTGGCCCTAACCGAATTGGTCAAGGTATTGAGTTTGATTACTGTTGTGTTCATGCTGCATTAGCATTACGTGAAGACGGTTACGAAACTATTATGGTTAACTGTAACCCAGAAACTGTATCAACTGATTACGATACATCTGACCGTTTATACTTTGAACCGGTTACGTTTGAAGATGTACTTGAGATTGTACGTATTGAAAAGCCAAAAGGCGTGATTGTTCAATACGGTGGTCAGACTCCACTTAAACTTGCTCGTGCACTTGAAGCTGCAGGCGTGCCTATCATTGGTACAAGCCCAGATTCAATTGACCGCGCAGAAGACCGTGAACGTTTCCAGCAAGCGATTCAGCGTCTTGAAATGAAGCAACCAGAAAATGATACTGTGACAACAGTTGAAGGTGCGGTAATTTCAGCTGAGCGTATTGGTTACCCATTAGTGGTTCGTCCATCGTATGTACTGGGCGGCCGCGCGATGGAAATCGTTTATGACGAGCAAGATCTACGTCGCTACTTCAATGAAGCTGTTAGCGTATCGAACTCTTCACCAGTATTGCTTGATCGCTTCTTAGATAACGCGATTGAAATTGATATTGATGCTGTTTGTGATGGTGAAATCGTGGTTGTTGGTTCAATCATGGAACACATTGAGCAAGCCGGTGTTCACTCAGGTGACTCAGGTTGTTCATTACCGCCGTACAGCTTAAGTGAAGACGTGCAAAACCGTATGCGTGAGCAAGTTGCAAAATTAGCAATGGAATTACGCGTTATTGGTTTGATGAATGTTCAGTTTGCGGTTAAAGATGACGAAATCTACATGATTGAAGTTAACCCGCGTGCTGCACGTACAGTGCCATTCGTGTCTAAAGCAACTGGCATTCCGTTAGCGAAAATTGCCGCTCGTGTTATGGCGGGTCAAAGCTTAGCGTCGCAAAACTTTACTAAAGAAGTCATCCCACCGTATTTCTCAGTGAAAGAAGTGGTATTGCCATTTAACAAGTTCCCAGGTGTTGACCCAATGCTTGGCCCTGAAATGCGCTCAACGGGTGAAGTAATGGGCGTAGGTGACACATTCGCTGAAGCTTATGCTAAAGCACAGCTTGGTGCTACAGCAGAAGTGCCTAAGTCTGGCCGTGCGTTAATTTCTGTGCGTAACAGTGATAAAGCACGTGTCGCTGAACTTGCTGCTGAGCTGATTGAGTTGGGTTATCAAATTGATGCAACTCACGGTACTGCAGTTATTCTAGGCGAAGCGGGTATTAACCCTCGTCTAGTTAACAAGGTACACGAAGGCCGTCCACATATTCTCGACCGTATTAAGAATGGTGAATACACTTACATCATCAATACGACAGAAGGGCGTCAAGCGATTGAAGATTCTCGTCAAATTCGTCGTGGTGCACTACGTTACAAAGTGAACTACACAACGACGCTAAATGCTGCCTTTGCTACTTGTATGGCGCATTCGGCTGATGACAGAAATAACGTGAGTTCTGTACAAGAACTACATGAAAGAATCGCTAAAAATTAATTTTGATTAATTTATTGCTGATTTGATTAAAAAGGCTGCATTCGTGCAGCCTTTTTTATTACTATTTTTTGACAGTCACTAGTAACTAAACTCAAGCTTATGTAAGCTTAGACCATCATCATTAGATGCATCCTCAACGCAAGACACCACATCATTAAAACATTTATGTTGTAAAGATCGTGCGCTATGCGAATTAATCGAGATTTAACTGTGCTGACTTAGGTTGGCACGGGGTGCTTTTGTTTTTAAAGGAGACATAAGACATTATGAATACCGTCCCTATGACGATTATTGGAGCTGAGCAGCTTCGTAAAGAATTAGATGAATTAAAATTTGAGCGTCGCCCGTCAATTACTTCTGCAATTGCTGAAGCGCGTGAATTAGGCGATTTAAAAGAAAATGCTGAGTATCATGCAGCACGTGAAGAACAAGGTATTTGTGAAGCTCGTATTCGCGATATTGAAGGCAAGTTATCGAACGCTCAAATCATCGATGTGACTTCAATGCCAAATTCTGGCCGTGTGATTTTTGGTACTACAGTGACAATTTTAAATGTTGATACTGATGCTGAATCGACTTATCGCATTGTTGGTGACGATGAAGCTAACATCAAAGAGAATTTAATTTCAGTTAATTCTCCTATTGCTCGCGGTCTGATTGGCAAAAGTGTTGATGACGAAGTGGCTATCACTACGCCAGGCGGCACAGCTGAGTATGAAATTACTGCGGTTGAATATATCTAACTGCATTTAATATCAATATTAATTACGACTTAAGATTGATATTTTATAGTTATAAAAAAACCACTGCTAAACAGTGGTTTTTTTAGGTCAGAATGAACATTTGAATCGTATTGACTGCAAGATGAACCCTAGACCTTAAGTTGTTTGACGAAATTATTTTGCTTTTGGAATGGCAACTTTCATTTCAGCAGACTGACGGAAAATAACTAAGGTGTGTCCGATAAGCTGTATTTTGGTTGATTGAGTTTCGCGAATAATCGCGTCAACGACAGCATTTTTAAGCTCTCTATCAGAAGAGCCTACTTTCACTTTTATTAGTTCATGATGAGTGAGTGCACTATCAATTTCAGCCAGCACACCTTCGGTCAAACCATTAGCACCAAGCAGCACTACTGGCTTTAAGTTATGCGCCAGGCCTTTTAAATGCTGTTTTTGTTTGGTTGTTAAGTTCATTTGTACCAACTTTTTGAATGTTACTGTTGAAAAACGGCTATTCTACCCTTATATAAGCTTTATGTAACTCCAAATCGTTACGGAATTTAAATGGCAACGAAAAAACGTTCGGCAAGTTCAAGCCGATGGATGCAAGAGCATTTTGACGATCACTATGTGAAATTGTCTCAAAAGCGAGGTTTACGCTCTCGTGCTGCATTTAAGTTGGAAGAAATCCAACAGAAAGATAAACTGATTAAACAAGGCATGACAGTGGTTGATTTAGGTGCCGCGCCGGGTGGCTGGTCACAAATCGCTGTTAAGTTAGTGGGTGAAAAAGGCAAATTGGTAGCTTGTGATATTTTACCAATGGATCCGATCGTGGGAGTTGACTTTTTACAAGGTGATTTCCGTGAAGAGAAAGTGCTAGATGCTTTACTTGACCGTGTAGGTGAGGATAAAGTGGATGTTGTACTTTCTGATATGGCGCCTAATATGAGTGGTTCAGATGGTGTGGATCAACCAAGGGCGATGTATCTTGTAGAGTTAGCACTAGATATGTGTCATCAAGTTTTGGCACCTAATGGTAGCTTTGCGGTTAAAGTCTTTCAGGGGGAGGGCTTTGACGAATATATGAAAGCAGTTCGACAAGCTTTCACTACAGTTAAAACACGAAAACCAGATTCATCGCGACCACGTTCACGTGAAGTGTATATAGTGGCGACTGGTTACAAGTTATAGTAGTCTAACGATTAATTATCGTGGGTCTTCAAGAGGTCTAGAAATTTGAGTGACATGGCAAAAAATTTAATTCTCTGGGTTGTCATCGCCGTTGTGCTGATGTCAGTTTTTCAGGGTTACTCCCCCTCTTCTTCGTCATCGTCGAAGATGGACTATTCCGTATTCTTAGATAGCGTCCGAAATGGCAATATCAATTCGGTTGAAATCAAAAGTGACCAGCGAACTATTGAAGGAATCAAACGTTCTGGAGAGAAGTTCACCACTATTATGCCAATGTATGACCAAGATTTAATTAATGATCTTGATCGTAAAGGGATTTCAATGAAAGGGCAGGAAGCTGAAGAGTCTAGCTTCTTAACCCAGATATTTATCTCTTGGTTCCCAATGTTACTGCTGATTGGTGTATGGATTTTCTTCATGCGTCAAATGCAAGGTGGTGGCGGTAAAGGCGCAATGTCATTTGGTAAGAGTAAAGCCAAATTGATGAGCGAAGACCAAATTAAAACCACCTTTGCTGATGTTGCTGGTTGTGACGAAGCGAAAGAAGATGTTAAAGAATTAGTTGATTACTTAAAAGAACCAACTCGATTCCAAAAACTGGGTGGCCGTATTCCTACTGGTGTGCTGCTCGTGGGTCCACCAGGTACTGGTAAAACTCTGATTGCAAAAGCAATCGCGGGTGAAGCAAAAGTACCGTTCTTTACTATTTCTGGTTCTGACTTTGTTGAAATGTTTGTTGGTGTCGGTGCATCTCGTGTACGTGACATGTTTGAACAAGCTAAAAAGTCTGCACCTTGTATTATCTTCATTGATGAAATCGATGCTGTAGGTCGCCAACGTGGCGCTGGTGTTGGTGGTGGTCACGATGAACGTGAGCAAACATTGAACCAAATGTTGGTTGAAATGGACGGTTTTGAAGGTAATGAAGGCGTTATTGTCATTGCTGCGACAAACAGACCAGACGTATTAGATGCTGCATTACTTCGTCCAGGTCGTTTTGACCGTCAAGTAGTCGTAGGCTTACCAGACGTTCGTGGTCGTGAGCAAATCCTTAAAGTTCACATGCGCAAAGTACCATTAGGTGATGGCGTTAAAGCTAGCGTTATTGCGCGTGGCACGCCAGGTTTCTCTGGTGCTGACTTAGCTAACTTAGTTAACGAAGCTGCTTTGTTTGCTGCTCGTGGTAACCGCCGCGTAGTCGGTATGGAAGAGTTTGAAAGTGCTAAAGACAAAATCATGATGGGTGCAGAGCGCCGTACTATGGTGATGTCTGAAGAAGAAAAAGAAATGACTGCTTACCATGAAGCAGGTCATGCCATTGTTGGTTGTTTAGTACCTGAGCACGACCCTGTGCATAAAGTGACAATCATTCCACGTGGCCGCGCCTTAGGTGTGACGTTCTTCTTACCTGAAGCGGATGCAATTAGCCAAAGCCGACGTAAACTTGAAAGCCAAATTTCAGTAGCCTATGGCGGACGTTTAGCGGAAGAATTGATTTACGGCGGCGAGAAAGTCTCTACCGGTGCATCGCAAGACATTAAGTATGCGACGTCAATTGCACGTAACATGGTTACGCAATGGGGTTTCTCTGAAAAATTAGGCCCTGTTTTATATGCAGAAGATGAAGGCGAAGTATTCTTAGGTCGCAGTATGGCGAAATCTAAGAATATGTCTGATGAAACTGCTGGTCTAATCGATCAAGAAGTTAAACAGTTAATTGACAGTAACTATGAACGTGCAAATCAATATTTGACTGATAACATGGATATTCTTCATTCAATGAAAGATGCATTGATGAAGTATGAGACCATTGATTCAGAGCAAATTGATGATCTAATGAATCGCCGTGAAGTGCGTCAACCTGCTGATTGGCAAGCTGATGACTCTATGGACGATCAAGACAAAGGCACTCCGGTAACGCCTGAAGCGGCTTCAACTGAAGAAACGACTGAAGAGCCATCTGCTGAAAAGCCAGACACGGAACCGAAAACTGACGAATCACCTGCAAAGTAAGTTGCTGATTTGAAGTTTTAAAAAGCCCCGAAAGGGGTTTTTTTATATTTGTTGAACTAGTGTCATATATAAGTCATATTTCTATAAAGAGACTTATTAGTGTGTAATTTTTGTATAGCCGTATTATTTGAGATAGCGCTCTATGAAGAGTCAGTATTGAAAATATTTGAGTGAGGTTGTGTGTTTGAAATTAAATCTGGTGATAAAACCTTATCGCTAACTAGCCCTGTGGTTATGGCCATTATCAATGTGACTCCTGATTCTTTCTCTGATGGGGGCCAGCACGCCACCGTAGAGCAAGCTTGCGCTCAGATTGATAAAGTGGTTTCAGAAGGCGCATTGATTGTTGATATCGGTGGTGAGTCAACAAGACCGGGTGCAGAAGCTGTATCTGTTGAGGAAGAGTTATCTCGCGTTATCCCTGTGATTGAATACACGGCTAAACAGCATGATGTTTGGATTTCAATCGATACCAGTAAACCTGAAGTGATGGAAAAAGCAGTTGCTGCGGGTGCACACTTAATTAATGATGTACGTGCATTACAAGAGCCAGGTGCAGTAGCCATGGCAACAAGTTTAGATGTCCCAGTGTGTTTAATGCATATGCAAGGTCAACCACAAAACATGCAAGATGCGCCTCAATATGAGGATGTGATGCAACAAGTCACAGAGTTTTTATCCTTACGAGTGGATTATTGCCTTGCCGCAGGTATGCCGAGAGAAAATATTATTTTAGATCCTGGCTTTGGTTTTGGTAAAACACTTGAACACAATTATCAGCTGTTAGCGAAACTGCCTGAGCTTCACAGTATACATTTACCAGTATTAATTGGCTTATCAAGAAAAAGCATGATTGGCGATTTACTGCAACGCGATACTAATGAACGTTTAGCTGGGAGTTTGGCTGGGGCAATGATTGCAGCGCAGCAAGGTGCACAGATCTTACGTGTACATGACGTAAAAGAAACCGTTGACGTACTTAAGGTTATGTCAGCGACCATGGCCAGTTTACATCAGTAAAGTTTCGGTTTAAGCGTTGTCGATTTAAATAGGTTAAATTAGTGTTGATTCACTTAATGTGAGGTACTAATGCAGGACCATAACCAACAAAATGAAGAGCAGCAAGATAAAGAGCAGCAAGATAAAGAGCAGCGAGATAAAGAACAGCAACAAAGAAACCTGTTTGGCACCGATGGTATTCGGGGGGAAGTAGGCGCTGGAGTGATGACGCCAGAGCTTGCTTTAAAACTAGGTTGGGCTGCGGGCAGGGTGCTTTCACGCAGTGGTACCCAGAAAGTCATTATTGGGAAAGATACTCGCATTTCTGGTTACTTATTTGAATCGGCACTAGAGGCGGGATTGTCTGCTGCAGGACTTAATGTGCTATTGGTTGGCCCGATGCCGACACCGGCTATCGCTTACCTGACTCGCACTTTTAGAGCTGAAGCAGGCATAGTCATTAGTGCTTCTCATAACCCATATTATGATAATGGTATTAAATTCTTTTCTGCTAATGGCAGTAAACTTGATGATCAACTCGAACTTGAAATCGAAAAAGAACTCACTAAGCCGCTAGTTTGTGTTGAATCCCACCTATTAGGTAAAGCTGCTCGAATAGATGACGCTGCAGGACGTTACATTGAATACTGTAAGGGGCACTTCCCTGCTGAATTAACCCTTAATGGCCTTAAGTTGGTGGTCGATTGTGCTCATGGCGCGACCTATCATATTGCGCCGAGTGTCTTTCAAGAACTCGGTGCTGAAGTAATATGCATAGGTGTTCAACCTAATGGCTTGAACATTAATGACAATGTTGGCGCGACTTCAATGCAGGCTATTTGCGATGAAGTGCTAAAACATCAGGCTGATGTGGGTATTGCATTAGATGGTGATGGCGACAGGATCATGATGGTTGATCATTTAGGCAATGTGATTGACGGAGATCAAATTCTCTATGTACTTGCATGTGATGCCATAAAAAACAATGAACTCAAAGGCGGTGTAGTTGGCACTTTGATGTCAAATCTTGGCTTAGAATTAGCTTTGGCAGAACTTAATGTGCCTTTTGTTCGTTCTAACGTTGGTGACCGATACGTGATGGAGTTAATGCGACAACATGATTGGCGCATAGGCGGAGAAAATTCAGGTCATATATTAAACCTTGATCACGGCACAACAGGTGATGGGATTGTGGCAGGCATTTTGATGCTGGCTGCGATGCAAAATCAACAAGCTTCTATCGCTGCATTAGTTTCGCCATTAAAAATGTTACCGCAAGTATTAGTCAATGTGCGTTTTGAAGGTGAATCAAATCCACTTCAATCAGAAATTGTGTTATCAATAAAACATGATGTCGAAACTAAACTCGGTAAAACTGGCCGTGTTTTATTAAGAAAATCAGGAACTGAACCACTCATTCGGGTCATGGTTGAAGGCCAAGATATTGACCTTGTCACATCCTATGCAAATCAAATTGCAGATGTAGTTAAAAAGGTAGGCTTGCAGCAAAGTTGAATATACAATCGACAGCAGTTTTTATTTATTATTTGGTTATTTATTAATATCTAAAGTCAGCGCGTAAAAAAGCAACATTCTGTCATGTTATGACAAATATTCCTGACTTAGCTATTGTAACTTGTTTGGCGGTTCGTTATTATTCACGCCGCTTTCAAAGGAGACAGTAATGGCACTTAGACGTCCTATGGTAGCTGGCAACTGGAAAATGAATGGTAGTGCGCCTTTAGCGCAAGAATTATTCACCAAGTTTGCTACTAAGCTCCAAAATGATTCTGCAGAAGTAGTTTTATGTCCACCTTCAATTTATCTTGAAAGTGTTAGACAACTGCTTGAAGCAAATAAGCAAACCTTAGATGGTGCGCTTGTAAGAATGGGCGCACAGAACCTGAGTCAACACGACTTCGGTGCCTATACTGGTGAAATTTCCGGTAAAATGCTAAAAGATTCAGGATGTCGATATGTGATTATCGGCCATTCCGAGCGTCGTCGTATGTACGGCGAAACAAGTAATATCGTTGCAGAGAAATTTGCTGCAGCACAAAAACATGGTTTAACGCCGATTCTTTGTGTTGGAGAATCAGGTCCAGCTCGTGAAGCAAGACGAACTTTTGAAGTGATTGCAGAAGAGTTAGACATTGTTATCGAAAAGAATGGCACCATGGCTTTTGATAATGCCATTATCGCTTACGAGCCTTTATGGGCTGTAGGTACTGGTAAAAGTGCAACTCCAGAGCAAGCGCAAGAAGTTCATGCGTTTATTCGTAATAGACTCTCTGAAGTGTCTCCATTTATTGGAGAAAATATTCGCATTTTATATGGTGGTAGTGTGACTCCATCAAATGCTGCAGATATATTTGCCCAACCAGATGTCGATGGTGGATTGATTGGCGGAGCTAGCTTAAATTCTAGCGAGTTTTTAAGTTTATGTTCCATTGCGATGAGCGCTTAATATTATGTATGAAGTTTTAATTGTAGTTTACTTGGTTGTAGCAATTGGTCTTGTAGGACTAATTTTAATTCAACAAGGTAAAGGAGCTGATATGGGGTCTTCTTTTGGTGCTGGTGCATCAGGGACGCTATTCGGTTCCGACGGTGCAGGTAATTTCCTGACCCGAAGCACAGCTGTTTTAGCTATTGCTTTTTTCGCTTTAAGCCTTACTTTAGGTAACTTAAGCGCAAACAATTCTAAAAAAGATGATGCTTGGAACGATTTAGGTTCTGCGGTAGAGCAAGTTGAACAAGCTCCTACACAGGCCGAAACATCAGAGACTGAAATCCCTGATTAATTTGCCTCTTAAAAGAAGCAAATAAAGTAAGATCGCAGTCATTGAGTTATCTTAATTTCCTCAATTAAATATGATAACGACTGCAAAAATTTAGTAGTAAGCGGATGTGGCGGAATTGGTAGACGCGCCAGCTTGAGGGGTTGGTGACTTAGGTCGTGTGGGTTCAAGTCCCACCATCCGCACCACTAAATTTTATTAATCATTTTGAAGTTAATTTGATTAAATATTGCAAGCAAAGACGTAAGTTAATATAATTGCGCAAGTTGTCGCGGGGTGGAGCAGTTTGGTAGCTCGTCGGGCTCATAACCCGAAGGTCGTCGGTTCAAATCCGGCCCCCGCAACCAGCTTATTGTTTTTACTTATTTGCACTAGTGCAATGTAAAGGCAATTAAAAGGTTCTATATTTAAGACCTCGTTATTACGGGGTTTTCTGTTATATGGAGCTTAGTAACTCCGTGATTTTACGGACTTTTCGAGGGCTATTTGCCCTTTTTTTCGTTTTTGGGGGTCATTTTTGGCAACATTAGAAACTAAACTGACAGAAATGCTGACAGTACCTGTTGAAGCGCTAGGTTTTCAACTCTGGGGTATTGAGTTTGTCCATGCAGGGCGTCATTCAATATTACGTGTATTTATTGATGGTGAAAGTGGTATCAATATTGAAGATTGTGCTGAAGCCAGCCGCCAAGTTAGTGCTGTTCTAGATGTTGAAGACCCAATCTCGACAGAATACACACTAGAAGTTTCATCGCCAGGTGTAGATAGACCACTATTTACGGCTGCGCAATACGCCGCATATATCGGCGAAGATGCAAAAGTACAGTTAACGATGCCTGTTGCAGGTAGTCGTAATTTAAAAGGTGCTATCACATCAATCGAAGGGCAAATGCTAACGATTAATGTAGATGGTGAAGATTTGATTGTGGCTTTAGATAATGTGCGTAAAGGCAACGTTATTGCGAAGTTTTGATAGTTTCAAGGTGAACGAGGCAAGACATAATGAATAAAGAGATTCTGCTAGTCGCAGAGGCGGTATCAAATGAAAAAGCCGTCCCACGCGAAAAAATATTCGAAGCGCTAGAAATTGCTCTAGCCACAGCAACTAAGAAAAAGTATGAAGGCGAAATTGAAGTTCGCGTAGCTATCGATCGTAAAACTGGCCACTACGACACTTTCCGTCGTTGGATGGTTGTCGATGACCAAGGTGAAGCTTTAGAAAACCCATACAGCGAAATTACGTTAGAAGCTGCACGTTACGAAGAACCAGAAATTCAACCTGGCGAATTCATCGAAGATGAAATTGACTCAGTTGTTTTCGACCGTATTACAACGCAAACAGCTAAGCAAGTTATCGTACAAAAAGTACGTGAAGCTGAACGTGCACAAATCGTTGAACAGTTCATTGAACGTGAAGGCGAAATTGTTACTGGTGTTGTTAAGAAAAGCACCCGTGAAAGTGTCGTTGTTGATTTAGGTAATAATGCTGATGGCGTTATTTACAAAGAAGACATCATCAGCCGCGAATCTTTCCGTCCTGGTGATCGTGTTCGTGCATTGCTATATGCAGTACGTCCAGAAGCACGTGGTGCACAGTTATTCTTAACTCGCAGCAAGCCTGAAATGATCATCGAATTATTCAGAGTTGAAGTACCTGAAATTTTAGATGAGATGATTGAAATCATGGGCGCTGCTCGTGACCCAGGTGCTCGCGCTAAAATCGCAGTGAAAACTAATGATAAGCGTATCGATCCAATTGGTGCTTGTGTTGGTATGCGTGGCGCACGTGTACAAGCTGTATCTAACGAATTAAGCGGTGAGCGTGTCGATATCGTAATGTGGGATGATAATCCAGCACAGTACGTTATCAATGCAATGGCTCCTGCTGACGTTGCTTCTATCATTGTTGATGAAGACAACCACTCAATGGATATTGCTGTTGAAGCTGACAGTTTAGCGCAAGCTATTGGCCGTAATGGTCAAAACGTTCGTTTAGCAACTCAGTTAACGGGTTGGGAACTAAACGTCATGACAGTGGAAGAGCTTAATGCTAAGCATCAAGCTGAAAGCGCTAAAATTGTAAACTTATTCGTTGAAACTTTAGATGTTGACGAAGATTTTGCAACTGTTCTTGCTGAAGAAGGTTTCACCTCTTTAGAAGAAATTGCCTATGTACCAGAAGCAGAACTGTTAGAAGTTAACGGTTTTGATGAAGATATTGTTGCTGCATTGCGTGAACGTGCAAAAGCAGCTATTTCGACTCGAGCATTAGCAACGGAAGAAGCACTAGATGGTGCTGAACCGGCTGCTGATCTATTAGCGTTAGATGGTTTAGAAAAGCATTTAGCATATGTTCTTGCAAGTAAAGGTGTGTCGACCTTAGAAGACTTAGCAGAACAAGGAATTGACGATTTAATCGATATTGAAGAATTGACAGAAGAAAAAGCAGGTGAGCTCATCATGGCTGCCCGTAATATCTGTTGGTTTGGCGAAGAAGCATAAGTCGATCAACAGGGGGATTTAATTGATGGCAGATACAAGTATAGATAAATTGGCCGCGGAAGTGGGCAAGAATGTAGACAGACTGATTGAACAGTTTGCCGAAGCAGGAATTAAGAAAAGTAAAGCTGACAATGTTTCTGAAACTGAGAAACAAACTTTGCTAGACCATTTAAAGAAGCAGCACGGCGGCGATAAAGAGCCTCAAAAAATGACTCTGCAACGCAAAACCGTATCTACTTTAAGTGTAAATGCAGGTGGCGGACAATCTAAAGACGTTAAAGTAGAAGTACGTAAAAAACGTACTTTTGTTAAACGTGATGATAGTGAGCTAGCTGCTGAAGCTGAAGAACAAGCTAAGCAACAACAAGAAGCTGAAGCTGTAGCAAAAGCTGCTGCAGAAGCGAAAGCTGTTGAAGATAAAGCTAAAGCAGAAGCTAAGGCTAAAGCAGACGCAGAAGCGAAAGCTAAAAAAGAAGCTGAAGCTAAAGCCAAATCTGAAGCTAAACCAGCTAAAGCTGAAGACCCAGAGTCTGCAGCTGTAAAAGCTGAAGCTGAACGCATTAAAGCCGCGCAAGAAGAAGCAATGACTAAAAAGCAGAAAGAAGAAGCGGCGCAAGCTGCAGAAACTGCTCGTAAGCTTGCTGAAGAAAACTCTAAGCGTTGGGCTGAAGAAGAACGTCAACGTATTGAAGCTGAGAAAAATAGTGACCACCATATCACTACTTCGAAAGCGGCTCGTGCAGCTGAAGATACTTCAGATGCTGCTGATGAGAAACGTGGACGTCGTGCTCGTAACAAGAGCAACAATAAGAAACGTGGTGGTAAAGGCGGTCGTGATAACCGTAGCAACCATGCGCGTAACAAGAGTACTGCTCCTGAATCAATGGCACATGGTTTCAACAAGCCTGTTGCTGTAGTAAAAGGCGAGATCCGTATCGGTGAGACCGTTTCTGTTGCAGAATTGGCATCACGTATGTCAATTAAAGCCACTGAAATCATCAAGCAAATGATGAAGATGGGCTCAATGGTAACGATCAACCAAATCTTGGACCAAGAAACTGCGCAAATGATTGCAGAAGAAATGGGCCATAAAGTGGTACTACTTCGTGAAAACGAATTAGAGCATCAAGTACTGGGCGATCGTGATGAAGATGATGTTGTACTAGAGACTCGTGCTCCAGTAGTAACCATCATGGGTCACGTTGACCACGGTAAAACATCATTACTTGATTATATTCGTCGTGCAAAAGTTGCTGACGGTGAAGCCGGTGGTATTACCCAGCACATTGGTGCATACCATGTTGAAACCGACAATGGCATGATCACCTTCTTAGATACTCCTGGTCATGCGGCGTTTACGTCAATGCGTGCTCGTGGTGCTAAAGCGACAGATATCGTTGTATTGGTTGTTGCTGCGGATGATGGCGCTATGCCACAAACGATTGAAGCAATCCAACATGCTAAAGCCGGTAACGTACCGTTAATCATTGCCGTTAACAAAATGGATAAGCCAGAAGCTGATCCAGAACGTGTTAAGAGTGAACTAGCTCAACACGGTGTTATGTCTGAAGATTGGGGCGGCGAACATATGTTCGTTAACGTTTCAGCTAAAGCGGGTACTGGTATCGATGAGTTACTTGAAGGCATTCTTTTACAAGCTGAAGTATTAGAGCTTCAAGCTGTTCGTGAAGGTATGGCAGCAGGTGTTGTTATTGAATCTAAATTGGATAAAGGTCGTGGCCCAGTTGCTACTGTTCTTGTTCAAGAAGGTACTTTACGCCAAGGTGATATCGTTCTATGTGGTCTTGAGTACGGTAAAATCCGTGCAATGAAAGATGAGAATGGTAAGAGCATCACTGAAGCAGGTCCTTCAATTCCAGTTGAGATTTTAGGTCTTTCTGGTGTGCCATCAGCGGGTGATGAAGCGACTGTTGTACGTGATGAGCGTAAAGCGCGTGAAGTTGCACTTTACCGTCAAGGTAAATTCCGTGATGTTAAGCTAGCACGTCAGCAGAAATCTAAGCTTGAAAACATGTTTGCCAACATGACTGAAGGCGAAGTACAAGAGCTTAACATTGTACTTAAAGCAGACGTTCAAGGTTCACTTGAAGCAATTTGTGATTCATTAACTAAACTGTCTACTGACGAAGTTAAAGTTAGCATTATTGCTCGTGGCGTTGGTGCATTAACTGAAACAGATGCGACATTAGCCGCTGCTTCAAATGCAATTATGGTTGGTTTCAACGTTCGTGCTGATGCACAAGCGCGTAAGACCATCGAAGCTGAAAGTGTTGATTTACGCTACTACAGCGTAATTTACGACTTGATTGATGAAGTTAAAGCGGCAATGACGGGCATGCTTGCTCCTGAATTCAAGCAACAAATCATTGGTCTTGCTGAAGTACGTGATGTATTTAAGTCGCCTAAGATTGGTGCTATTGCGGGTTGTATGGTTACCGAAGGTACCATCAAACGTAGTGCTCCTATCCGTGTTCTACGTGAAAACGTAGTAATCTACGAAGGTGAGCTTGAGTCGCTACGTCGCTTTAAAGATGACGTTAGCGATGTTCGTAACGGCATGGAATGTGGTATCGGTGTGAAGAACTACAATGACGTCAAAGTTGGCGATCAGATTGAGGTCTTCGAGACGGTCGAAGTGGCCAGAACGCTGTAACACAGAAAGGGCGGCGTTAGCCGCCTTTTTTATTTATACAAAGCTATAAGGTATTAATGTTATGGCAAAAGAATTTAGTCGTACTCGCCGTATTGCACAGCAACTCCAACAAGAGTTAGCGATGATTTTACAGCGTGACATGAAAGATCCACGTATCGGTTTTGTTACTGTTAACGATGTTGATGTTTCTCGTGATTTAAGCTTTGCGAAAGTATTTGTTACTTTTTTCGAAGAAGATCAAGAATTAGTCGATCAAAAAATTGAAGCGCTTACGGCTGCGGCACCATATGTAAGAACCTTGGTTGCTAGTCGCATGAAATTGCGTGTTATGCCTGAGCTTCGTTTCGTCTATGACAGCTCGCTTGTTGAAGGGATGCGCATGTCTAACTTAGTTAGCCAAGTGATTACACAAGACAAAGCTAAGCAAGACAAAGCAAGACATGAAGAGTTTGGAACTGACGATGCTGACGCATCTGAAGAAAAACCTGAGGATAAAGATTAATGGCTCGTCGTCGCAAAGGTCGTTTTATTAATGGCATTGTACTGTTAGATAAAGGTACTGGCATCAGTTCTAACCATGCTTTGCAACGGGTCAAACGTCTTTATAACGCTAATAAAGCGGGTCATACAGGTGCGCTTGATCCTTTAGCTACTGGCATGCTGCCAGTTTGCTTAGGTGAAGCGACAAAGTTCTCACAGCATCTTCTCGATGCTGATAAGCGTTACTTGGTAACTGCTAAGTTAGGTGAAAGAACTGATACCAGTGACTCAGATGGTGAAGTGGTTCAGATCCGTCCGGTTAAGTTTACTCAAGCACTATTAGATGAATCATTAGAGCATTTTCGTGGTGATACCATGCAAGTGCCTTCAATGTTTTCAGCTTTGAAATATCAAGGTCAGCCTTTATATAAATATGCGCGTGAAGGGATAGAAGTTCCGCGTGAAGCTCGACCTATAACGGTTTTTGAATTGTTATTTGTGAGCCTTGAAGGTGATGATTTAACTCTTGATATTCATTGCTCTAAAGGCACTTATATTCGAACAATCATTGATGATTTAGGTGAAATGCTTGGGTGTGGTGCGCATGTCACCATGTTAAGACGTACCCAAGTCGCTGAATATCCTTATGCCAAAATGGTTACGATTGATCAGTTAACAGAGCTTGCTGAAGGAACGGATAAAGAAGATGAGTCTACTTTTACCGTACTTGATGAGCTGTTACTGCCAATGGATACAGCGGTTGCGAACTTCCCTGAGGTTAATTTAGCTGAGGAAAGTGTGCAATACATTATGCAAGGTCAACCTGTACAAGCATCAGGGTTAGAACCTGATGTATTAGTGCGGATGACATCTGGTGAAGACCGTCAGTTTATCGGCATCGGCACCATGAATGATGATGGTTTATTAGCGCCTAAACGTTTGGTTGTTGATCATAGCGCAGATTAGTTTACAGCTTTTATTAACTGTTCTGTGTTTTTTATTGCGATAGTGTCTGAATATAGTTAGAATGTCGCCCCCTCTGGCTGAGTTAGTGATTGGCTAGAGTTAATTTAATTTTTTCTGGAGATAAATATGTCACTAAGTAATGAACAAAAAGCTGCTATCGTAGCTGAATATAGCCGTGGCGAAAATGACACTGGTTCTACTGAAGTACAAGTAGCTTTATTGACTGCGCAGATTAACCATCTACAAGGTCACTTCAAAGAGCACATCCATGATCACCATTCACGTCGTGGTCTATTACGTATGGTTAGCGCACGTCGTAAACTTACTGCTTACTTAAAGCGTAAAGACGTAGCTCGTTATACTGCTCTTATCCAGAAGTTAGGTTTACGTCGTTAATATCGACGTTTAATTTGGGCATGGTTAACATACTCAAATTCAAACCGTGAAAAAGGAGGCTTATGCCTCCTTTTTTATTAGGTATAATTTACCGAAATGTTTAGCGTGAAAGTGCTTAAACTTGCTCGAGTTGCTGTATCGGCATTTCTGTTAGGTATTTAGATTCAAACTCTTCCAGCGGCAAAGGCTTACTGAAAAAGAATCCTTGGCCGATTTGACAGTTATGTTGTTGTAACCATTCAAGCTGTTTTTCGTTTTCAATACCTTCAGCAACAATATCTAAATTGAGCTGCTGACCTAACATTAAGATGGTTGATGCAATTGCTGCATCATGGGGTAAGTCGGAAACAAAACCACGATCAATTTTCATGGTTGTGATTGGTAAATGTCTAAGATAAGACAAGGATGAATAACCGGTACCAAAATCATCCACGGCAATACCGAATCCTGCGCTCTTTAGCTGCTCAAGCTTAGCAATTGCCTGATCTACATCATTCATCAAAGATGTTTCTGTTATCTCTATCTCAAGTAGCTCAGGGCGTATTTGGTAGCGTAAAGCTAATTGCTTGATGTCAGAAACCAAGCTGGCATCAGCAAATTGTTGTGAAGCGACGTTCACCGCTATTGGGATAGCGTAGTTGTATTTCTTTTCCCACTCGCGGATAACTTTACAGCTTTGCTCAATCACCCATCTTCCGATTGGGATAATAATCCCAGTTTCTTCGGCAATGGGGATGAATGACATTGGTGATATAAGCTCACCATTTTTTTGCCAGCGGATAAGCGCTTCACAGCCAATGACTCGATTGGTTCTTAAATCTAATTTAGGTTGAAAATAGAGCAAGAATTCATTGTGTTTTAGCGCGTCATGAAGTGATGCTTCGGTCTTTAACCTAACAGCGGCATTTTCTGTCATCTGTTGTTTAAAGAAGGCCCATTGGTTTGAACCAGCCGCTTTAGCGCTATACATGGCAATATCAGCGTGTCTAATTAAATCTTCTGCGCCCGGGCCATCTTCAGGATAGATTGAAATACCAATGGAAGCCGCAGGGTGTATCGCATGTTCATTGAGCTGCACTGGGGTATTGAGTTGTAGTAGGAGCTTATCGACAAAGTCAGCAGCTTGATCTGGGGTTTCAATATCATCAGCCACAATGACAAATTCATCACCGCCTAACCTGGCAACACTGCCTCTATCGCCGACAACAGTTTCTAATATGCGGGCAACGCGGGCAAGAAACTGATCACCAATCGCATGACCTAATGAGTCATTGACGTTTTTAAAGCGATCTAAATCAATGAACAATAATGCGAAATGTCTTTTGTGAACTCTAGCACGCTGAATCGTGACATTGAGAGTTTCCAGTAACAAGGTACGGTTAGGTAAGCTGGTTAACGGGTCTCTGGTTGCCATCTTTCTAAGTTTATTTTGTGTTTGGCTAAACTGTAATAAAATTTGGTTAAACTTCGATGTAACTAGCCCTAGCTCATCATCTTTATGGGCTGCAGACATAGGTAATAAGTTTTCATCAGGTAAATCAGGATCAATTTTATCTATGGCTTCACTGATCCTTGCAATCGGTTGAGTCAAGAACCGATGGAATACAATGGTCAGTACCAACGTCAGCAATAAGGCGCGAGCGAGAGTAGCAATAAAGCCTAATTGAAGTTGATTAAACAGGTTGTTAGTCATCTCTTGTGTATCGTAAAAGATGGTTAATGTACCAATAAGCTGCTGTTTTTTGTTCCCTTCGAAATAGAATGGTCTATATAAAGGACGTGATATTTCGTTTAAATCATTGAACAGGAAATGGCTTAAGTTGTCATAGTTTTCTGAAAACAACTTAGGCTTATTGCTAGCTGTGACAAATAAACTGCCGTCATCAAGGGTAATTACAGCTGAGCTAATATTATCAATCTTGATAATACCTTCGAGTGTTTGTTCGGTTTGTTTATCGTCTAACGCCCAGACAGCATTAGAGGCAGTTTGTTCTACTGAGTTGAGTAACTCTTCTTGCGAAGCGGTAAGTTGCTGCTTAGTCGTGACAACAACTAATGCAATTTCGACGACAAAAATGGCAATCGCAAAAAACAAAGCAGTAAATACAACTAAGTTTGTTTGCTTCCATGTCAGTGACTTAAACCTTTGCGTCATTCAAACGATTCCATTTGTTTTTATTAAATAATCACAGCTTTTATGGGTAACTGGTGCATTTAACATGTTGAACTCATTTAATGTGTTATTTTTATTTAGGGACAACAACAACTAACTGTAGACAAAATAACATTAAAAGTCATTAATTATAGCTGTTACAACTTATATCAATAGGCTATTTTTGTTCAAACAAAAATGGTGTTTCAAACAGTGGAATCTTGTTAGGTTATCTATTCATTGAGTGATTAGCTGTTTTATCGGCTGATAGAAGATTAATTTTAATTATTTTTTAGCGGTATATTGCGATGCGCTTTAACTATTGTAAAAAATTGCAGTATACTTATGCGCGTAATTTAAAGGTCAATAATTAAGGAATGGGTCAAGTGAATCCAATAGTAAAGAGTTTTGAGTATGGTCAACATACCGTCACCTTAGAAACAGGTGTTATTGCACGTCAAGCAGACGCTGCAGTTTTAGCGAGCATGGGCGACACAACTGTATTAGTTACAGTCGTTGGTAAAAAAGTAGCTGATCCTAGCCGTGACTTTTTCCCATTAACAGTAAACTACCAAGAAAAAACCTATGCAGCAGGTAAAATCCCTGGTGGTTTCTTCAAGCGTGAAGGTCGTCCAAATGAAGACGAAACGCTTATTGCTCGTCTAATCGACCGTCCAATTCGTCCTTTATTTCCGAATGGTTTTAAAAACGAAGTTCAGGTGATCATCACAGTCGTTTCTGTTGATCCTCAAATTGAGCCTGATATGGTTGCTATGATTGGTACATCAGCAGCGCTATCTATCTCAGGTCTACCTTTCAATGGCCCTATCGGCGCAGCACGCGTTGGTTACATTGATGGTGAGTACTTATTAAACCCAACAGTTGATCAAGTTGCTGAAAGTGACCTTGACTTAGTTGTTGCAGGTACTGACTCAGCTGTTCTTATGGTTGAATCAGAAGCTAAATCTTTAGCTGAAGAAATCATGCTAGGCGCTGTGACTTATGGTCACGATCAACAACAAGTTGTTGTTCAAGCCATTGCTGAGTTTAAAGCTGAAGCGGGTAAACCAGCTTGGGATTGGATTGCACCTGTTCAAGATGCTGACTTAGTTGCTCAAATTAAAGAGCTAGCTGAAGAAGGCATGACTGCAGCTTACCAAATCGAAGTTAAGCAAGATCGTTATGCTCAAGTTGGCGCTGTTAAAGCAGCTGCTAAAGAAGCACTAATGACTAATAACCCAGATGTTGATGCTCGCGAAGTTGATGGTTTACTTGGCAGCCTTGAGAAGAAAGTTGTTCGTGGTCGCATCATCAGTGGTAAGCCACGTATCGATGGTCGTGAGCCTGACATGATCCGTGCATTGAATGTACTAGCTGGCGTACTTCCACGTACTCACGGTAGTTCATTATTTACACGTGGTGAAACTCAAGCACTAGTAACTTGTACTTTAGGTACTGAACGTGATGCACAAAAGATTGATAGCATCATGGGTGAACGTACTAACCGCTTCATGCTTCATTATAACTTCCCTCCATACTCTGTTGGTGAAACAGGCATGGTTGGATCACCTAAGCGTCGTGAAATTGGTCACGGTAAGTTAGCTTGGCGTGGTATTAACGCTGTTATGCCTTCTGCAGAAGAATTCCCATACAGTGTTCGTGTAGTATCTGAAATTACTGAATCAAACGGTTCAAGCTCTATGGCTTCTGTTTGTGGTACTTCATTAGCATTAATGGATGCGGGTGTACCAATTAAAACTTCAGTTGCAGGTATTGCAATGGGTCTAGTTAAAGAAGGCGACGATTTCGTTGTTCTTTCTGACATCTTAGGTGATGAAGATCACTTAGGTGACATGGACTTTAAAGTTGCTGGTACTCGTGACGGTATTACAGCGCTTCAAATGGATATAAAGATTGAAGGTATCACTAAAGAGATCATGGACATCGCGCTTCAGCAAGCATACGGCGCACGTGTTCATATTCTTAACGTTATGGACCAAGCAATTGGTGGCGCACGTGAAGATATCTCTGACCACGCTCCACGTATCACGACTATCAAGATTAATCCTGAGAAGATCCGTGACGTAATCGGTAAAGGTGGTGCGACTATCCGTGCATTAACCGAAGAAACTGGTACAACTATCGAGCTTGATGACAATGGTACAGTGAAGATTGCATCTTCAAACGGTGAAGCAACGAAAGAAGCTATCCGTCGTATCGAAGAAATCACTGCAGAAGTTGAAGTGGGCCGCATCTACAAAGGTAAAGTTATCCGTATCGTTGATTTCGGTGCGTTTGTTAACATCTTACCTGGTAAAGATGGCTTAGTGCATATTTCACAAATCAGTGAAGAGCGTGTTGCTAACGTTTCTGATCATCTTGAAATGAATCAAGACGTCGACGTTAAAGTGATGGAAGTTGACCGTCAAGGTCGTGTAAGACTTTCTATCAAAGAAGCTAACGCGAAAGAAGAAGCTGCTGCAGAATAAATTCTGACATCAGTTCAACTTAGAAAGAGACCTTAGGGTCTCTTTTTTGTTTTGTGACATAGAGTAATCTTTTTATGCTGATTGGCACTTAATGTTACTTCACTTGTCAAAATGCTAGTTGAATCGCTTTTGCTGCAACTTTCGCTCGCTTTATATTAATTGAAGCTAGTGTAAATTCAGTAAATGAAATTTTATCAGCATCTGCATAGCCCTAATGTAGATAGGTTGATATGATGCAAAGAAATTATAGAACCTGATAAGGTATTTAAATGGAACAGAAATTACGTACCACAGTCGTCGCATTATGTGTGGGTGCCAGTTTATTATTGTCAGGTTGTGCTTCTTTATCTGGAAGTGCTGACAGCGCAACTAGCGGTAAGGTGATGGTTGCACCGAATGTCCCAGATTATAAATTAGAAGTCACCTTGGCTAAGCTAAATGAAATCTTAGGCACAATGGAGTTAACCCCTGAGCAACGAGCTCGTTTCCATTATGACCGTGGTGTTATCTACGATAGTGTAGGTTTGCGTTTACTTGCCCGAATAGACTTTCATCAAGCGATTAAACTTCAGCCTAACTTAGCGGATGCTTATAACTTCTTAGGGATTTATTATACCCAAGAAGGTGAGTTTGAAAGTGCATATGAGTCTTTTGATGGGGTACTCGAATTATCACCTGAATACGACTATGCGTATTTGAATCGTGGTATTGCATTGTATTACGGTGAGCGTTACGAATTAGCCGCGCAAGATATGCAAGACTTTTTACGCAAAGAGCCTTCTGATGGTTACCGTGCGCTGTGGCTATATTTAGTTGACTCGCCTAGAAACACTGAAACTGCACAACTCGCATTAGTTGAAAACAGAAAAGCATTGAACGAACAAGCCTGGTCAACGGTATTAGTGGATTACTACTTAGGTACACTGACTAAAGAACAGGTCTTTGAGGCAGCGAAAGAGAACTTATCTCAGCCTAAAGAGTACTCAGAGCGTTTATGCGAAACTTACTTTTACTTAGCTAAAAAAGCAGTCGAGCAACAGGATTATGAGTTAGCGATTGATTATTATCGATTAACGCTAGCAACTAACATTTATGATTTTGTTGAACATCGCTATGCACGTATAGAGCTTGCACAAACACAGCAAAAGTTAGCTGAGCAAGCAGCTAAGCAGCCTTAATTATATGCGTTAAACCCAGCGTATTAACGTCAGAAACAAAGCTAGTCTCTATACAGGGGCTAGCTTTTTTATTTTATGTCATTTAATAATGCGAAAAGTATGATCATACTTTATAGGCAAAGTATGATCATACTTCAGTCCGTTCACCAAAAAGTTGTCATACTTCCATTCATTATCCTCATGTCAAACTTACAGTTAAGTTTGCATTTACCTTCTCTTATTCTGAATTTATAAAACCATCATTAATCGTTGGAGTCAGAATAAGGTATTAATAATCAGTGGTTTATGCTTTTCTTTACCTTGGTTATGAGCAAGAAACTAAAATCTGAACAATCATTCAAATTTTGAAAGATAAATTTTCTTTGCTTTTGGAAATAAAGTTTTAGCAGTAAAAGAATGTGGCTGAAAAGTTTGCCAACAAGTGTGTTGAATACTTCATACCTTAAATCAGACTTAAGCTTGGATTTTCTATATTAAAATTCTCACAAGTTATTTACAAAGCTTGTTAATGACAAATTGAAGGACTATTAAGTTCTAGTTGAGTTAAACGTGATGTTTCTACTGCTTATTAGCTAGAGGTAAAAATGGAAAGGTGTGTTAAAGCGGTAATCTGTTTTTTGATCGCACTACTTACATCTTTAACTAATGTTTACGCTAACGACTCTTTAACTTTAAGCATGAGCGGTGTAATTGAAGAACGTTGTGTCGTTGGAATTGTAGATTCAATTCCCTTTGATTTTAGCATTGAGCTATCTCACACAGCGAATCTATCAATTGAATGTAACTTGCCTATGCTCATAGCATTGCGCTCTGATTATGGCGGACTGGAGTTAATAGACGGTTCAGTTGAAACAAGCTTAGTGGCTGAATACCAAGTTGAACTTAATATCGACTCTTTAAATTTTTCATTGAAACAAAAGTCTAAAGAGTTAATAGATGAACAAAGATTTATCACCGGAGCAGATATTCCATTTAATACATCTGGAATGATCAAAGTGAGTTTATTTGAGCCATTGAAGTTTGCAGGTGAATATCAAGATACATTGCATATTGATGTATATCCGAATTTCGTTAATAGCGGAATATAAGAATTCTTCTAATGAAGAGAAGAAAACCACCGATTTGTTGGTGAGAACAAATCGGTGTAGCAAAAAACCAATCTGAATATTAAAAAGGAGTTTTACCATGAAAAAGTATACTTTAGCAGCAGCTGCTGTAGCAACTTTATTTGTAGGTTCAGCAAGCGCAGTAGAAGTTAACCTAAGCGGCAACATTCAAGAAGTCTGTGAAGCGAGTGCTAGCACTACAGCACTTAACGATATGTCAACGACTACAATACCAGGCTTTTATTTTGAGTGTAATGACCGTGATGGTGCGACAGTTACGATTACAAGTGCTGAAGGTGGATTACAAGGAATTGACTCAGAAGATCTCGTTATCCCTTATGTAGCGACACTTTCTGTAGGTGGTTTTGGTGACATAATCTTGGATTTAACAACTGGTGGTAACACCGGTGCTAATGATGCTTCCGAATCTCTTTCCTATACTGGTCCACAGCTACTTAACGGCGTAGCAGCAACATTGGAAATTAACTTTGGTGCGCTAACTACAGGTACTGGTGCTTGGGCTGGTGCATATTATGATCAGTTAACAATTCAAATCTCAGCAATTTAAGACTTTAACAACCTATGCGGGAGAACATCTCCCGCATTATTACGGAATAAAACTTATGGAAAAGTTATTAAATAAACAGTTAATACTCAGTATATTCATTCTCTTTACTTCTTTGTTTCTTGCCAATCCTTACGCGCTTGCTTATCAGGTTCAGCCTATGTCTGCTGAAATAAAACCTTTTGGAAAGCAATCACAGTATTCTCTTCGTGTTGATAATACCGATTCATTTCCTGTTTCATTAGAATTTATTCCATGGCTAGTCACACAAGATGAATTTGGTAAAAATACCTTATCTCCTGCAGATAATGATTTACTCGTTATACCTATGACAGCGGTTGTCCAGCCAGGAAAGTCACAAACTATTATGGTTCGTTACTTAGGTGAGCCTGTGATAGAGCAATCACAAACTTATTCTATTGAGATTAACCAAGTTACTGTTGCGATGGAAGATGTTTCAGCGTCTGAACTTGGGATCGCATTTAACTTTAAAACGATGCTGAATGTCACCCCTGATGACTCAAAGGCTGAGTTAAACGCAAAGTCTTTCCAATCTCACGGAGATACCTGGAACATTGAAGTTGTCAATAGTGGTAACCGCTTTGCAAAAATTACTGAAATGGAGTGGGTCGTTTCAGATGGTAACCATTCAGTGACGTTAGATCGCGACAATATTAAGGACTTTGTTGTAGGCAAAATGGTGATGCCTAATGCGTCTCGAATTTTTAAAGTCAGTCAAATAGATAAAATTGATATGGGTAATGCCAGCGTAAAAATTAAATGGTTACAACAGTAATTGTCATCTCAAGAATTTCAAAAATAGATCATAGATCTAGATAACACAAGAGCAGTAGTAATGAACCCTAAACGGAGTGATGAGATGATTAACCTTAATACGTTTTCCACCTCAATCACTTTTTTATGCTTGGTGATATCACTGTTTATGATGAGTCACTCGTTTGCATTAGAAATATCCCCACTGACACTTGAGTTAAAGTCAGACTCCAGGCCTCAATATCAACAAATTTTTGTTAGAAACCCTTCAAATAAGACGGTTCCTGTTGAAATAAATTTAAACCAAATTGTATTTGGTCCTGCTTCAACAGGTAATTCCTTTTCGCTGTTAGCTGTAGAAAACGATAGTGAATTATTGGTTTTCCCCCCAGCATTAGTATTAGAGCCAGGAGAAGTAAAGTCAGTAAGAGTTCAATGGATAGGGACACATGCTGTGAAGCAGTCAGTAAGTTATTTCGTGCGCTTTAGTCAACCGAGTTTATCGCTGCCTATGTCAGAGGATAATTCTCAGGAAAATACGCAAAGTGGAGTTAAGGTTTTTGTGCATTTCAATGCGGTTGTTCATTTGAGTGCGAATGATTTGTTAGCTGATTTAACCGTTGTTGAAGGTTCAATAGAGTTCAATGAACAAGAACACAAGCTAGCTTTTGATGTGAAAAATAATGGTCAGCGCTACAGTTATTTAAAACCATACCATTTAGCAGTAGTAAACTCAGATGGCTCGACTACTCCATTACTAAATGAAGCCGCTTTTAGCCAGTTAGGGGATATATTCTTTCCTCCTCAAATGATTAAAAAGGTATCTATTCCCTATGAAAAATTATGGGTTCAAGGTACTAAACTCAAAATCAATAATTCACAAAGAGATTAGGAATGTTTAAGTCATCCGTTATCTCAATTTTAATCATGTTGCTTTGTTTATTAACTACATCAGTTATGGGCTCTGAAATAATAAACCCCACAGGTCGAGATATTACCTTAACGAGTTTATTAAGGTTGCATGATACTGTGATTGGTGAAGTTGAAGTGACTATAACCAAAGAACAGCTCATTTTAATGCCTGCAGAAGCAACAATCACATTGCTTAATGCAACTTTATCGGATGAGGTTCTGAGTTCACTGTCTGAGCAACAGTTAGATGGCATGATTAGCCAAGCTATGTTTACCAAGCTAAATATAGGGTTGAGCTTTGAAATGTCTTCGCTGGAGTTAGTGCTTGATGCAAACTCTGAAGATTTAAAAGTAGGGCAAATTGATTTTGGAGATAAACCAACACAACGTTCATTTTTAACGCCCTCCTTATTCAGTGGCTATATTAATTTATCCGCTGGAGCTTCAAGACTCGAGAATAACACTCCCGAGAATGATGTGGGTGTGCAGTATAGTCACACACTCGATGCTGGCTTCAATTATGAGCGTGCAGTATTAGAATATGAATCTATTTATAATGATTATCAAAATCAAAAAGGACTCTATTCAAGGCAAGGAACCCGAATTAATTATGATTTTCCTGAGCAAGGAACCCGACTGACCATCGGAGATTTCTATTCCAGTGGTGCTACTTTTCAAGATGGAGGCGACATGCTTGGGATAGGGATTGCTAGGGATTTTTCTCTTATTCCAACCAAAAATGTTAGACCGACAGCAGCAAGACAATTCACCCTTCAACGTGCGTCTACTGTAGATCTACTGGTTGATGGTGTTGTGGTACGGCGATTAACCCTGGGCGCAGGTTCTTACAACTTACAAGATATTCCTTTAGCTGAAGGAGTCAGTGACTTAGAACTCATCATTACAGATGCATCAGGAAAAGAAGAAAGGATCAGTTTTTCTATCGCTACAGGGATGGATTTATTAAAAGAAGGTGAGTTTGAATATAATTTTAATGGCGGTATAAAAAGTAATATTAGTGATGCTGAACCAGAATATGAACGAGAAAAATACCTTATTAATGGTGAGTTAGAGTACGGGATAACTCCTGCTTATACATTAGGTGGTAACTTTCAGGTTGGGGATAACAGTTACCAACTAGGTCATAGGAGTTTATTTGCTACAGGTATTGGTATTTTCGATATTAAAACAACTTACAGTTATCAGGATGTGTTAGGTAAAGGACTTGCAGCAAGTGTTGGGTATGACTTAATTGGTAGTGCGAGTACCGACAGTACTTTTGAGTTTAGTATTTATTACGATTATTACTCGCAATATTTCATTGGTGCGAGGAATGATATTCTGGTTACACCAGAAGCCCCAATTAACGCTAATCAACATTTTTTGTCCAGCCGTATTAATTATACTTTCAACCCGTTTTTAAAAGTTTCACTTACTGGCAATTATGTTCATGCTTATGATGGCGCTCAACGCTACTGGACTTTGAGTCCTTCATTATCTGGTTCTATCTTTGATACAGGTGCGACTTGGAGTGCACGAGTTACCCACAAAGAGTTTTTAGATGATAGTAGCGAATTCTCAGGGCTACTGACCTTGAGTTGGCCATTTGGTAGTGAATCTAGGGTTATTTCAAGCTATAAAACCGATAACAAAGAAATTAGTTCAGAATATTCTTACCGTAAAAATGTAGGTAACAGTGGCGGAATTTCTATGTTTGCTGGGGCCACTCACTCCGAAACTAATGATATTGATGGTGATGTCGGAATTGATTACGATGCTAATCGCTTTACCTTGAGGGCTCAACATGTCAGCCGTTATAACGATTTCTCAGAAGATACCAATAATCATGTTACTCAAGCTAAGCTCGCTACAGGTATTGCGTTCTCTGGCGGTCAATTGGCTTTTGGTCGCCCAGTTAGAGAAAGTTTTGCAGTGATAAAGCAGCATAAAAGCATTGAAGATAACCGAACAGAAATTTCTCCTTCTTCAATGGGCGCTAGAGCATATAGTGATGGGCTAGGCCCAATACTTATCCCAGATCTTGCTGCATACAGTGAACAAGTTATCTCTTATGAGGTTGAAGATTTACCTGCAGGGTATGATTTAGGTGCGGGTGTTTTTCCTGTCTACCCAGGCAATGGTCAAGGTTACAACTTACAAATTGGTTCAGAGGCAGCAATTACCTTGATGGGGACACTGCTTGATAAAGAAACTCAGCAACCGATTACATTAGTCGCAGGAAAAGCGGCTTTGGTCGGGCGTGATGATCTTGAACCATTACAATTTTTTACGAATAGAACGGGTCGTTTTGCTATTTCCGGTGTAAGGCCTGGCACATATAAGATTAAATTAAATACACCTACACCACGATACTTCGAACTGGTTATTGATGAAGATAGCAGCGCGTTATTGCGCTTAGGGAAACTCTATGTCGATTAAGCAATTTAAAAATTTTAATCTGTTATTGGTATGTTTTTCATATCTATGCTGTCCGGTCGCGGTTTTAGCATGCACTGCGAAGATTCAATCATTAGACCTTCAAGCTGGAAGTTATGATGATTACGATGTTTTTACCTCAGAAGCATATGGGTTAACTCAACAATATGAAGCCAAGGTGCTTTTTTCAGATGTCGTAGAAGGGGAGGAATGTCTGTTTTATTTTTCGGCATCTACTTTTGATTCAACAACTAAATTAACTTCCTTAAAGAATGAAAGTTTATTTTTTGAGCCAGTTCCTCAGTCATTAGACAGTGGCGTCCAAAATAATCGATGGTTTGGCAAAGTGTCACCCGCAAGTGACCGCTTTAGATTTCAATTACGCTTTCCAAGTCATCAATTTGGTACATATGGTAACTATGACGCATTATTGGAAGCCAAACTTCATCAATTACCTGACGGTGGTCAGGTGATCGATGAACTGCAACAGTTGATTGCCGCTTCTATTGAACAGGCTGCACAAGTGAGCTTTTATGGCGTATCAGATAATACCTATCATCTTGATCTTGGTTATTTATCAACAGGGAAAGTCATCAATGCTTCACCTAATTTATTTGTCAAAAGTACGACTGACTATTCTTTATCTTTTGAATCTATGAATAAGGGTGTCTTGAAACATCAAAATCAACAAAGCCAATGGGATATTGATTATCAGCTTACATTGAACAATATTGAGATAGATTTATCTCATAATGAAAATCAATTTTATGCTAACTCAGCAACGGTAAGCCAAGGTGAACGTCTACCTCTGAAAATTGTCATTGGTGAGACCGAAGATAAATTAGGTGGTATATATACTGATGAAATACATATATATATTAGTCCTGGCGGTTTTGCAGAATAAAACTTTGCTTACTGTAAGTTCTCTTTGACCCAACTCATTGCTTGCAGTCTATTTTTTACATCAATTTTTTTAAAGACTTTATATAAATGAGATTTCACAGTATGTTCGCTTACGAAAAGAATATCAGCTATTTCAATATTGGATTTGCAAGTTGGTAGTAATGCCAATACATCAAGCTCTCGAGATGTGAGTGCCGTTGTTGGTTGTGCGGATGGTTTAAAGTCAGTTCTATAGTGTTGCAAAAGCTCTGTCATGACACTACGTGGCAACCAGTATTCTCCATTGAGAATTTTTTCCATACCAATAATAAACTCTTTAAGAGGGGTATTATTGGCAAAAACGCCACAGCAATTAGGCCATCTTAAGATTTTTTGTTTGTCATGGAAATCATCAGTATTGAGCAGAATTGTTGAAATGTTGCCAGTGTTAGAGGCTAGAATATTTTGCCAGTGAAGGGTTTCGTCTTCATCTAAGTTATTGACATCAATTAATAACAAGCTGTTTTCAGGGCACGATTGAGCCAAAAGCAATTCACATTTTGAGATACGAACTACTTGGTTAAGGTTATCTTTAATAAATTGGCTTAATATTCTATTTTGAATATTGTCGGAGCCCAGCAAGGTTAAGGTTAAGGTTAAGGTATAGATAGTCATAGTCTTAATTTTGTATTTCACTTAAGTATCATAGATTAGTCGAATGAGTCATATCCTCTATAAGTGTTAAATTACCAACAGAAGTAATATCCTCTAACCTAAGAGTGATTATAGTTGTTTTTTTGAGCTAAAAATATCTTATTTATATTAAATTACCATGATACTTAGGGAAAAAAATAAACCTAGATAGACTTTGTTTATGTAGGGTACGCTTTACCTAGCCAACTATCCTTGGAAAAGCTATAATTTGCGCCATTTTTATCATGCTAGGGCAAAGTAACTCATGTCAGCTCACACAGTAGAGGTCGATAAACGTCGTACCTTCGCGATTATTTCGCATCCAGATGCCGGTAAGACCACTATTACCGAAAAGGTACTTTTATTCGGACAAGCTATTCAAACTGCAGGTACCGTTAAAGGCCGTGGCTCTAAGCAACATGCTAAGTCAGATTGGATGGAAATGGAGAAAGATCGTGGTATTTCTATCACGACCTCTGTCATGCAGTTCCCATATAGCGATTGTCTGGTAAATTTACTCGATACTCCTGGTCACGAAGACTTCTCAGAAGATACTTACCGTACCTTAACTGCTGTTGACTCATGTTTGATGGTCATTGACTCCGCTAAAGGTGTCGAAGACCGTACCCGTAAGCTAATGGAAGTGACCCGTTTACGTGACACGCCGATTGTGACCTTCATGAACAAATGTGACCGTGATATCCGCGATCCTATGGAAGTGATGGATGAAGTTGAAAATGAGCTGAAAATTGCCTGCGCTCCGATCACTTGGCCTATTGGCTGTGGTAAATCATTCAAAGGTATTTACCATATTCACCGTGATGAAGCTGTTTTGTATCAGTCTGGCTTAGGTCATATGATCCAAGAAGTTCGCACAGTGAAAGGTATTGATAACCCAGAACTAGATGTTGCAATTGGTAGTGAGCTTGCAGAAATCTTACGTGAAGAGCTTGAACTTGTTGTGGGTGCTTCTCATGAGTTCGATTTAGATGCGTTTCTTAGCGGAAAATTATCACCAGTATTTTTTGGTACTGCATTAGGTAACTTTGGTGTTGACCATGTATTAGATGGCTTAACAGAGTGGGCACCTAAGCCACAGCCGCGTGCGACTGAAGCAAAAGTGATTCAAGCTGAAGATGAAAAATTCAGTGGCTTTGTATTTAAAATTCAAGCGAATATGGACCCAAAGCATCGTGACCGTGTGGCATTTATGCGTATTGTTTCTGGTAAATACCAGAAAGGCATGAAGATGCATCATGTACGTGCCGGTAAAGATGTTCGTATTTCAGATGCATTGACCTTTGTTGCAGGTGATCGTGAGCAAGTTGAAGAAGCTTATCCAGGTGACATCATTGGTTTACATAACCATGGCACTATTCAAATTGGTGACACTTTCTCTCAAGGTGAGAAGCTTAAGTTTACCGGTATTCCTAACTTTGCTCCGGAAATGTTCCGTCGTATTCGCTTGAAAGATCCATTAAAACAAAAGCAATTACTGAAGGGCTTAGTGCAACTTGCTGAAGAAGGTGCAGTTCAAGTCTTTAGACCACTTGATACCAATGATCTTATTGTTGGCGCAGTGGGTGTACTACAATTTGAAGTCGTTGTTGGTCGTCTTAAAAGTGAATATAACGTAGAAGCAATCTATGAAGGCATTAGTGTCTCGACTGCTCGCTGGGTATATTGTAAAGATGAGCGTAAGTTAGAAGAATTCCGTCGTAAGTGCAGTACTAACCTTGCACTAGATGGTGGTGATAACCTAACTTATATTGCGCCAACCATGGTAAACCTTAATTTATCAATGGAACGTTATCCAGATATCGAATTTGCTAAGACTCGTGAGAACTAAGCATTAATTCAATATTGATATAATTTTAAAGGCGGGTAACCGCCTTTTTTATTGCCTGAATTTTAATAAGTGAGCCAATAGCCAGTGAATGTATGCCATCAGTTTTTATAAGGGAGCGATATGCCATTGAACACAAATAAAACTCTGATTTTATTGCGCTACCTTTTCTTACCTTGGAAGGCTTATATTCGCTGGTGTGACAAGATGGGGCTGACGCTAGAGAATAAAAGAAGTTGTGCCCCTCGAATTGAAGAGCCCCAGCTGAATGTTGATATTCTTGCTTACATGAAAAAAAATCGAATAAAACCTGAAAGAACCCAATTGGATTGTAATAACAATGATGAGGGGACTGAGTCTTTGAAGGAGAACCTGCATGATTGATACTCATGCACACCTTGACCTTGAGGATTTTGATCATGATCGCGATACGTTATTTAACGAAATGCGAGCCCATGGCATTACTAACGCAATCATACCCGGTATTAGTGAAACGCAATGGTGCAAACAAATTGCGATTGCCGCTGAATTTAATTGCTACTACGCCTTAGGCATTCACCCTTGGTATGTCCCTAACAATATTGATGATTCATTAACTTTATTAGAACAAAAAATAATCGAACATAAAGATAATGCTCGTTTTGTTGCGCTCGGCGAGTGTGGTCTTGATAAATTAAAGCCACACTTTCCTATGCAATTAGAGTTACTTTCTGGGCAGTTAACAATGTCTGTCAGGTTTCATCTTCCTGTCATATTGCATGCGGTAAAATGTCATCAAGAGTTAATTGAATTATTAATCCGTAACCCCAACCCTCGAGGCGGTGTGATACATGGTTTTTATGGTGGGCCTGAGCTAGCAAAGCGCTATATTGATTTAGGATATAAATTGGGAATAGGGGGATTATTGATGAACCCTAATGCTAAAAAATTACGCAAAACGATCACAGAAATAGACATCAAACATTTCTTAATTGAAACAGACTCACCGAGTATGACGCCATATAATGCACTTGAAAAACGAAATACGCCGCTTTATTTGCCAAAGTTCGTTTCAGAGATCGCAAATTTACAGAAAAAAACAACTGTTTCTATTTTAGAACGATTGAATAAAAACGCCTCCCAACTGTTTGAGCTATAATTCTTTTTTTTTAAACACGGTTATTAATTAATGTTAATGTTGCATAAGATCCTGAAATTAAACTCTAAAAGTATGATCTAATCCACGATTTTCATCTGCTCCTCAGTTATAATCATTAACGGAAAATAGGTGAGTTAACAACAAATATACAAATCGTTAACATAAATAAAGGGTGATGATTAATGGATATACTAATGAGTCTAGTAGGTGTGGTTACCATACTAGCAATCGGTTATGCACTATCAAATAATAGAAAAGCAATTAATGTCCGTACTGTTGGTGGTGCTTTAGCTATCCAAGCGTTCTTTGCGGGTTTTGTTTTATATGTTCCAGTAGGTAAAGACATCTTAAAAGGTGTTTCTGATGCTGTATCTAGCGTTATTGGTTATGCACAAAGTGGTATTAACTTTTTATTTGGCGATTTAGCCCAATTTAAAGTTGGTTTCATTTTCGCAGTTAACGTTTTACCAGTTATCGTATTCTTCTCTTCTCTAATTGCAGTTCTATACTACTTAGGCATTATGCAGTGGATCATCCGTATTATCGGTGGTGGTTTACAAAAAGCATTAGGCACAAGCCGTACTGAGTCTATGTCTGCTACTGCTAACATCTTCGTTGGTCAAACAGAAGCGCCTCTAGTTGTACGTCCATTTATCGCGACAATGACTAACTCTGAATTATTCGCAATCATGGTTGGTGGTCTTGCATCAATCGCGGGTTCAGTATTAGCTGGTTACGCACAGATGGGGGTACCAATTGAGTACTTAGTTGCTGCATCATTCATGGCTGCTCCTGGTGGTCTTATGATGGCTAAACTAATGCATCCTGAAACTGAAGAAGCTAAGAACGAAATGTCTGAGCTTCCTGAAGATCCTGACAAGCCAGCTAACGTTTTAGACGCTGCTGCTGCAGGTGCTTCATCAGGTATGCATTTAGCGCTTAACGTAGGTGCAATGTTAATTGCATTCGTTGGTCTAATCGCAATGATCAACGGTATCATCGGTGGTGTTACAGGTTGGTTCGGTCTTGAAGGTATTACTTTAGAACTGATCCTTGGTTACATCTTCATGCCTTTAGCATTCTTAATCGGTGTGCCTTGGAACGAAGCACTTGTTGCTGGTTCTTTCATCGGTCAGAAGATTGTTGTTAACGAGTTCGTAGCATATCTTAACTTTGCTCCTTACTTACTTGATGCATCAGCTGAAGGTTACCAAGTAGTAGCTGAAACCGGTTTGATGATGACTGACAGAACCAAAGCGATTATCTCATTCGCACTTTGTGGTTTTGCTAACTTATCTTCAATCGCTATTCTATTAGGTGGTTTAGGTGCTATGGCTCCTAGCCGTCGCCATGACTTGGCTAGACTGGGTATCCGTGCAGTTATTGCCGGTTCATTAGCTAACTTAATGAGTGCAACTCTAGCTGGTTTATTCTTAGCGATTTAATCCTAAGGCTAATGCCACAATGAGTTAAATAAGAGCCGTTATTACCTTGGTAATAACGGCCTTTTTTTACGTTTTTTATGTATGTAATGAAAGTTTAATCTGTTTATTTGATTCTATGGCATGTAGGTTGCTCACGGTTTTAAGTAGTGTTTTATATTAATTTAATCAAATAATGCAGTTTATTAGACAGAAACGTTATAAGTTGTTAGTGAAAAGTAGAGATATTGTTCACGTTTTGGGATTAAGTATTCGTATTTTTGCCAATTCTTATTGAGCTTTTATCCAATAGATGTACAATGCGAACGTTTATAAAAATCGCCACCCTCGAAGGTGGTAAATAAATATATATCAATGGGGTTGATAATGAAAAACGTTAAAACTTTAGCTTTAGCTGCTACAACTATCGCTGCAATGTCTGCACCTGCAATGGCTGCTGACAGAACTGATCTTCGTGCTGGTGATTACAGCTGGATGCAGTTCAATGCAATGTACGCAGTAAATGAACTTCCGCGTGATGGTTCTACTGATAATGGCCATGATTACTTAGAAATGGAATTTGGTGGTCGCGCTGGTGTTGTTGATTTATACGGTTATGTTGATGTGTTCAACATCACAAACCGCGATTACGGTGATAAGAATAACGGCGCAAGCAAAATGTTCATGAAGTTTGCTCCTCGTTTCTCTTTAGACGCAATTACAGGTAAAGATTTATCATTTGGCCCTGTTCAAGAAGTTTACATCTCTACTCTATTTAACTGGGGTGGCGGCGCTATCCGTGGTACAGATGTGAATGGTAATGAGACAAATGACGTAAACAACGCTTCAGTTGGTATCGGTGCTGACGTTATGGTTCCATGGTTAGGTAAAACTGGCATGAACTTATACGGTTTTTACGACTTGAACCTAAAAGAGTGGAATGGTTACCAGTTCTCAGCAAACTGGTTCAAGCCAGTTATGAACTTTGATAATGGTTCTTTTGTATCATTCCAGGGTTACGTAGATTACCAATTTGGTGCTGATGAAAAGTACGGTAATGACTTTGTACCACAAACTACTAGTGGTGGTGCTGCATACTTCGGTCTGCACTGGCATTCAGATAACTACGCTGTAGGTTACGGTCTTAAAGCATACCAAGACGTTTACTTACTTGAAGATGGCGGCGGAATCGTTGGCCTAGAAACTACAGGTTTCGCACATTACTTCACTGCAACTTACAAGTTCTAAATTAAACTTGTAAGCGATTGGAGCCACTGAAATAGTGGCTCCAAATTTATTCTTAAATATCCAAAAAAATCTTAAAATATGTTAGTCTTTACTTAAGTACATCGAAAAGTTTGTTAGAATGTATTTAAATAAATATTAACGTCCAAACAGTGGTTTATTTGAACTAACTTTTGATGATTTCGTCATATATGGTTCAACTTAATAGTTTGGATTGATTTGCGCGCTAAAAGGGATTTTTCGCGGAATGGATGGGACAATGTCATTGTTTCACCTCTTCCGGTCTTCAAGGATTCAAGTCGTGGTACTCGTTATCATATTGAATACTTAGTTCAGTAACTTATGAATTAATTTACTGGCAATGCTCGAAGGCCCGGCCTCACAATTAATCTACTGCCAGCTTTACGCATTGCCAAAACAAGATTTTATTAGGTTTTTGTTTCGGAGAGCAAACATGAGTGATTTAAAAAAAGCAGCACAATTAGGTATCTCTTTAATGGATTTAACGACATTAAATGACGATGACACTGATCAAAAAGTGATTGATTTATGCCACAAAGCTAACACAGCTGCTGGCCATACTGCTGCAATCTGTATTTACCCTCGTTTTATTCCAATAGCTCGTAAAACGTTAAATGAGCTGAATTGTGAAGATATCAAAATTGCAACAGTGACTAACTTCCCACATGGTAATGATGATATTGCAATTGCAGTATTAGAAACTCGCGCTGCTGTTGCTTATGGCGCAGACGAAGTTGATGTTGTTTTCCCATACCGCTCGCTGATGGCAGGAAATGAATCTTTAGGATTTGAACTTGTTAAAGCCTGTAAAGAAGCCTGTGGCGATGAAGCAATTTTAAAAGTCATCATTGAATCTGGCGAGCTTAAAGATCCAGCTCTTATTCGTAAAGCTTCAGAGCTTTCAATTGATGCTGGCGCAGACTTCATTAAAACATCAACAGGTAAAGTGCCTGTTAATGCAACGCTAGAAGCCGCTGAAATCATGCTGACAGTCATCAGTGAAAAGAACCGCAACGTTGGTTTTAAACCTGCCGGTGGTGTTCGTGATGCAGCGCAAACTGCTGAATTTTTAGGTGTCGCTGAGCGTTTACTTGGCGCGGACTGGATTAGCCCTGCAAGCTTTAGGTTCGGCGCTTCAAGCCTATTAACAAGCTTATTGCATACGCTTGAACTGTCTGATGCTCCTCAAGGCGCACAAGGCTACTAATAGAGAGTGGCTAATTAAAGACTTCAAGTTGATTAATCTCGTCATTAGTTAGCCAAACTTGTTTTAACGGTTTTAATTGATAGCATCGATCACCATCGCATTCATGTGATTGGTGCCATCTTGTTAAGGCGGATTGTACAGACTCTAAATGATTAGGGCTTATACATGATGTTGGAGGAAATAGTATGTTTCTCGCTCAAGAAATTATTCGTAAAAAACGTAATGGTGAAGCTCTCAGCAAAGCTGAAATACAATTTTTTGTAGATGGTATTACTCAAAATACTGTCTCAGAAGGTCAAATTGCCGCTTTCGGTATGGCTGTTTACTTTCAAGATATGAACATGGATGAACGTATTGCCTTAACCACAGGCATGCGCGATTCTGGCACTGTATTAAACTGGGATTCATTGTCATTAAATGGCCCTATCATCGATAAGCACAGCACTGGCGGTGTGGGTGATGTTATTAGTTTAATGCTTGGCCCAATGGCTGCTGCCTGTGGCGGTTATGTGCCGATGATTTCAGGTCGTGGTTTAGGTCACACTGGCGGCACACTAGATAAATTCGATGCAATTCCTGGTTACCAAACCGAACCATCTAGTGAATTATTCCGTAAAGTTGTTAAAGAAGCGGGTGTGGCTATTATTGGCCAAACAGGTGATTTAGTCCCTGCTGATAAACGCTTTTATTCAATTCGAGATAATACCGCTACCGTTGAGTCAATCTCGCTTATAACCGCTTCTATTCTTTCTAAAAAACTCGCTGC
This sequence comes from Shewanella sp. 10N.7, assembly GCF_020806285.1. Lineage (NCBI taxonomy): Bacteria > Pseudomonadati > Pseudomonadota > Gammaproteobacteria > Alteromonadales > Shewanellaceae > Shewanella > Shewanella sp. 10N.7. The sequence goes on along the minus strand of NZ_JAJGZS010000007.1, from coordinate 75,197 downwards.
AGGGCTTGATGCTTTAGCGATGGACGTTAAAGTAGGTAGTGGCGCTTTCATGCCAACTTATGAAGCATCTGAAGAGCTTGCTCGCAGCATTACTGCGGTAGCGAACGGTGCAGGCACTAAGACGACCGCTCTACTCACAGACATGAACCAAGTGCTGGCGTCTTGTGCAGGTAATGCAGTAGAAGTGCGTGAAGCGATTAATTTCTTAACGGGTCAATACCGTAATCCACGTCTTTATGAAGTCACGATGGGTTTATGTGCTGAAATGCTGGTATTGGGTGGAATTGCCCAAAATGATTCTGATGCACGTAATAAGTTAAATACCGTATTAGATAACGGTAAAGCTGCTGAGATATTTGGTCGTATGGTATCAGGTCTTGGCGGGCCGACTGACTTTATCGAGTCATATGATAAATATTTACCTCATTCGCAAATCATTCGTCCTGTGTATGCAACCGAACAAGGTTTTGCCCATAGTATGGATACTCGTGAGTTAGGTTTAGCCGTTGTCACACTTGGTGGCGGACGCAGAAAGCCTGGTGACAAATTAGATTACAGTGTTGGCTTAACAGAAGTTTGTGCTTTAGGTGATCAGATTACACCTGATAAACCTATCGCCATGATACATGCACAATCTGAAGCGGCATTTGAAGAAGCTTCAGCCGCGGTACAAAAAGCGATTCACATTAAAGATTCAGCGCCAGAGAAAACGCCTGAAATTTATCGCTATATCCGCGCTTCAGATTTATAAGGGAGTGAGATTATGAAACGTACATTTATTATGATGTTGGATTCGTTCGGTGTAGGTGCTGCAACGGATGCTGATAAATTTGGTGATGTTGGTTCAGATACTTTTGGCCATATTGCTCAAGCATGTGCCGAAGGTAAAGCGGATATTGGTCGTCAAGGACCATTAAAGCTACCTAACTTAGCCAAGCTTGGTTTAGGCCATGCTGGTTTTGAAAGCACGGGTAAATTTGCTGATGCGTTTGGCGATAATGTCGAGGTTATCGGCGCCTATGGCCATGCTGATGAACTAAGCTCTGGTAAAGATACACCGAGTGGTCATTGGGAAATGGCAGGTGTACCTGTGCTTTATGAATGGGGTTATTTTTCTGATTTAACAAATTCATTCCCACAAGAGTTAACTGATAAAATCTTAGCTCGTACTGGTTTAACCGAGTTTTTAGGCAATTGCCACGCATCAGGTACTACAATACTTGAAGAGCTTGGTGAAGAACACATGCGTTCTGGTAAGCCAATTTTTTACACTTCTGCTGATTCGGTATTTCAAATTGCCTGTCATGAAGAAACTTTTGGTTTAGAAAACCTTTATCGTTTGTGTGAAATCACTCGTGAAGAGTTAGAGCCTTATAATATTGGCCGTGTTATTGCGCGTCCATTTGTGGGCACTGGCCCTGATGATTTCGCTAGAACAGGCAACCGTCATGACTATGCGGTATTACCGCCTGCTCCAACAGTATTAGATAAACTTAAAGATGCCGGTGGTGAAGTGGTGAGTATTGGTAAGATTGCCGATATATATGCCAACAGCGGTATTACGCAAAAGTTTAAGGCCACTGGGCTTGAAGAGTTATTTGATGCAACGCTTGAACAAGTTAAGCGTGCAGGTGATAACACTATCGTGTTCACCAATTTTGTTGATTTTGACTCTCATTATGGCCATCGTCGTGATATAGCAGGTTATGCCAAAGCGTTAGAGTATTTTGACCAACGCTTACCTGAACTATTAGCCTTGCTGAATCCTGAAGATTTGATTGTATTTACAGCGGATCATGGTTGCGACCCAAGCTGGCAAGGTACTGAGCATACTCGTGAGCGAGTGCCTGTGTTGGCATTAGGCGCTGGTTTAGCTGCAGGTTCATTAGGTCGTCGTAATAGTTTTGCTGATATAGGTCAGTCAATTGCGAGTTACTTTGAGCTTGAGCCAATGGAATATGGTGAATCTTTCATTTAACAATGAAACTTACTGTCTTCTAACGATATTATTGTTAATAAATATAGTAGAATCGGTTTGAGTAATTAAGGGGATGACTTAATTACTCATTTTAAAGATTTAAGATAAAAATATAGGGGTTTTTCATGGCTACACCACATATTAATGCTGTTGACGGTGCTTTTGGCGAAACAGTTTTATTCCCAGGCGATCCATTACGTGCAAAATACATTGCTGAAACGTTCTTAGAAAACGTTGAGCTAGTGACTGATGTTCGTAACATGTTTGGCTACACTGGTACTTATAAAGGGACTCGCATCTCTGTTATGGGTTCAGGTATGGGTATTCCTTCTTGTTCAATCTATGCTCATGAGTTAATCAAAGAATACGGTGTTAAAAACCTGATTCGTGTTGGTACTTGTGGCGCGATCAGCACTGACGTAAAAGTACGTGACGTAATTATTGGTATGGGTGCTTGTACTGACTCACAAGCCAACCGTTTACGTTTCAAAGGTCAAGACTTTGCTGCTATTGCAGATTATGGCCTAATGAGCGCTGTTGTTGATTCAGCTAAAGCTCATGGTACTAACATCCGTGTTGGTAACGTTTTCTCTGCTGATTTATTCTACACTCCAGATCCTTCTATGTTCGACACAATGGAAAAAATGGGTGTTTTAGGCGTCGAAATGGAAGCTGCTGGCCTTTATGGCGTAGCACACGAACTTGGTGCTAAAGCATTATGTGTCGTAACTGTTTCTGACCACATCAGAACTGGCGAAAAGACCTCTTCTGATGAGCGTCAAACTACGTTCAATGACATGATTGTTATGACATTGGATGCAGCAATTACTCTTTAATGTAAAGTCTTTGCTCACTAAAAAGGGATAACGTCAGCGTTATCCCTTTTTTGATGTCTCTTTTTAGACTATACCCTAATACTTAGCTAAAGTTTGTAGCCTATTCAACTTAATACAGGCTATCGAGTTTTAGATTTATTCTTACTGCTGGTATCTTCAGCTTGTTCTTCTTTGATGTCAGATAGCTCTTGAAACTCTAGTTTTACTGCTTCGTCTTGGCTAATGTCATTCTTGTCAAAGCCACTGTCGTTAAAGGCACTTGCATTTAAGTCACTGTCCTTAAAGTCGCTTGCATTTAAGTCACTGTCATTTAAGTCAGTGTCATTTAGCTCATCTTCAGCGGTATTTTCAATCATACTATTTTGTAGCAAGTTGCTATTTTTGCGCCCTTGCTTAGCTCTGGTTTTACGGCGATCAAAGTCTGCACGTTTAAAAGATAAGGCTCTTGAAAGTAATAAGCCGATAATGCCCGCTACAATCAACATTGTTTGCTGCAACTTCATATTTTCTTGATATAAGGTTTTAATTTCATCAAAGAAAATGCGCAGATTTAACCGTACTTCAATATAACCTAAGTTATTTTCGCCCTGAAGCACGTTTTCAATCAGTGGCGGGTAAGGGGAGAGAAGTTGCTTAAGTTCCTTGTCATCGGCGTCTAAGTCATCTTCTGAAACAGATTGAGTAAAGGCGAGTCTAACGCCTTGGGCATCATATATATTAACTGACATGACTTTAGGATCATCAATCAGTGCATTAGCAAGCCATTGAAGCTGTTCATCATTTTGCAAAAACATTGCTGGCGCAGCTCCGTTAGCAGCCTGTTGCGCTAGCAGCCTTGCCATGATCTGGGTTTGCGAATTAAGCAATTGCTGGCCGTTATTGAGACTGGATTTCCACAGGTGTGTTAGCCCTATCAGCAAAATAATCGCCAAGACGATTTGAATTAGCCTACTGATTTTTTGACTTTTCTTAAGACCTTTAACAAAAATCACTTTAATCCTTGGTATTTTTTCTATTTAATTAATACTAATCGAAATATTTAATAGTAGATAGTCGCAATCATTGAGGAAATGCAGTCGATGGAAAGTCAGAAAAATATACAAGCTTTAACTTGGTTATTCTCAGGGTTTGATGCGTCTTTTACTCATAGTGATATAACACTGACTCGTTATTTTGAAGATGAGTTTATTAATAATATTCAGATAAAACAGCCGCATCGATTTCGGGTGATATTTGATGAGTCGGCATTTGATGGGATTAGTCAGTGGTTTGAAGGTTTAGAACAAGATTGTTCTATTGCGGTGTTAATGCGCCACAACAGCCTGAAAGGAGTTGAGATTGCTTCATCTTCTCGATTAACCCAATTAATTGAACAGTTTCCTGCTGACATAAATGCCGAGATACTTGAAGTGACTCAAGCATTACCAAGCTTTTTTAAGCCGGGCTTATTGGTCATGGATATGGACTCAACGGCGATTCAAATTGAATGCATAGATGAACTAGCAGCAATGGCGGGTGTGGGCGATGCTGTTTCAGAAGTCACAGAAAGAGCAATGCAGGGTGAGTTGGACTTTGAAGAAAGTCTGCGATTGCGTGTCGGTAAACTTGCTGGTGCCAGTGAAGAGATTATTACGACACTATGTCAGAACTTGCCATTAATGCCAGGGCTTGAAAGCTTAGTTGCTGAGCTTAAACCTAATGATTGGAAGTTAGTATTAGCATCTGGCGGCTTTACGCCTTTTGTAGGCCACTTAAAAGAGCTGTTAAAGCTTGATGCAGCTTATGCGAATGAACTGGTAATTAAAGACGGCAAGTTAACAGGTGAAGTCACTGGTGAAGTGGTAGATGCGCAATATAAAGCCGATGTGATTGATAAAAGCAGCGCATCGTGGCAAATAGCAGCAGGTCAACGAATGGCCATTGGCGATGGCGCAAATGATATCCCAATGGTTAATGCGGCAGACTTTGGGGTCGCTTTTCATGCTAAACCTAAACTGCTTGCGGCCGCTGATGCCAGTATTCAAAAACTAGACTTACGTTGTTTAGTGTTTTACTTACAAGGCTAAGCTATTCAATAAACTAGACAATAAACTAAACAATAAACTGAACTTGTCGCGATGGTGCTTTTTATTGTGATGAGGTTTGCTTGGCAATGAGTTTGTTAGGAAAACTGGTGTGCTCTTGCTGGTGAAGTCGCTCTCTAGCATGAGCGACTTAATTCAAATAGATTTGATTAAATCTATTTGGCTGATTAGATTTATTACTCTAATTGACTTGTAATTAACACTCGCTGTGTTTACCGTGGTTATATTCATGATGACGGATATATCAAGACTTGTATGCAGCACTCTCATTACCTTCCTTACCGAAATGGAAAACTTCATCTTCGCCATATCAAAGCAAGCCCTTTATCTCAGCCGGGTAGCGATAGTCGTACCCCCATCTTGATGCTTCATGGTGCTATGTCTAATGGGCGGGTTTTTTATAGCCCTTCAGGTAAAGGATTAGGCTGTTATCTTGCTGAGCAAGGCTATGATGTTTATGTACTGGATACAGCGGGTAGAGGGGCGAGCGAGCCAAGAATTGATGCTGATTATCACATGGGACAAACAGAAGTGATTTTAGAGCAGTTGCCCATTGCCCACGCGTTCGTGCTGCAGCATGCTAAAGCACAAAAGGTGCATTGGTGTGCCCATTCATGGGGTGGGGTGTTAATGGCCAGTAGTTATATTCGTTTAGCTGCTTTGCGCGATGAAGTGGCGTCATTTGTTACATTTGGTAGTAAAAGAACCATTAAAGTGTCGTCATTTAGAAAAACCATGATGGTAGATTTGTTTTGGAATCGCCTCGCGCCGCTAATGACTAAGTATCAAGGCTATCTTGCTGCCGATAAGTATCGCCTGGGAATGGATAATGAAAGCCGGTTATCGTTATTGCAAACTATTGATTGGGTTAGAGGCGACTGGATTGATGCAGAAGATCAGTTTGATTATAGCGAGGCGGTACAAAATATTAAGTGGCCGAAAAGCTGGTTTATTGCAGGTAAAAAAGACTTTGTTCTGGGCAATCCTTCAGACGTTAAAGACATGATGAGTGAGTGTGGACTGGAGCATGCTGATTATACTTTGCTTGCCAAGGATAAAGGCTTCAAACAGGATTACACCCACGCAGGAATGCTCACCGATAAATCTGCTGTGACAGATCACTTTCCGCTCGTGAGTGATTGGTATAACCGTTTTTAGGTTTAAAAGGCTTTATGCAGAGCTTAGCTACACTTAGAAATTGTTAAGTTTAATTATTAACTGAATTTTCTATATGTAGCTCAGGGAAGCGAACCTCTACTTCAGCGGTAATATCTAATAGTTCTCCGCTGCCGATGACCTGCCATAGGCGCTCTTCAAGTTGCTTAGCTCTATGTTTTGCATGGATAGTGATATATTCCATTTCACGTCGTATATAGCTCATATCGGTTTTTTCTGTAGCACCGAAGTAAACGCGTAATGCCATAAAACGTCCAACTGATTGGGCATGGTGAATGAAACTAATTTGTGCATTGCGACTATTAAAATCATTCATCAGTTGCGACTGAATATTAATAGCACCTCTTCCTTGACGAGATATTTGCATGAATATTTCAAAGTATTCCACACCATCAATAGGCTTCATGGCTCTGATAGGGTCGATAATGTGCTGTTTAAACTGGGCTTCATCAAATAATGGTGTGAGGTTAAAGCTAAGTGGTTGCGTCGAACCTGCAGCAAAAAGGTGGCTAATTTCATCGTTTTTAGTACCAATACCAATACAAGCCAGTTGTGCCGATTTTTTGGTTTTTTCAACGAAATAAGGCACACCAACAAGTTGTCTTAATAGTAAATTTTTCATTCCGTCAGCGAGCTCTTTAAGCTCACCTTCATCATCCGATAGTTGCTCAAACTTATCTCGGTTGTGGTTAATAAGCTTATTGATAAACTCAACACCAGCATGAGGCTCGTGGCCAACGATGGCTGATAAATGTAATGTTTGATGATTATTACGACTACGGATTAATTGATATGGCAGGTTCTTTAATTCTGTTTTACCCGCGATAGCTTGCAGCTTTGGAAAGTGTAGACTGACTTCAGCAGGACTTGTAAATTGAGTATTATCTTCAAGGGTAAACTGCAAACCTCGAGTGGATATATCATGGGTTATACCACGGCTCTTTTGGCCTTCTTGCTCAATTTCGATAATGGTTTTAAATGCAAAACGAGCTTCTCTTCTACGCTCACTAAATGGCATAGATAAACGCTTAACGGTATTTTTTTTCAGTTTTAGCTGATTAAATATTTTAAGCGAATTGACGTTGTCGCCTTCATTAAACCATGCACGATAATTAGGTCTGACATCTTCATTAGTTAAATCAACGATCTGTAAGATATAACTAAACCTTGCCAATTGTTGTTCGGTCAATGCCGAATACTGGCTTTCATCGCCAGGAAGGGTAGAGGTTTTATAATTTAATTTATGATCAACCTTTTGTTGCGCGACCTTATAGATCCGCCAGCTCTCTTTTGCTGCGCCAAACCCAAAGAATAGCTGCATGGCATTATGTTGTTTCAGCTCATGCAATGAAGCTGAAAAATACTGGGTCACACCTTTGGCTTGGTGGGTAAAGCAAAAGAATAAACTGTGGTCAGTTTCTTCGGGGTATTTAAGTAGGTTAACTAATCGATTATTGGTCAACATGCTGGGGAGTTGACTCACTTCTTTTTCGTCAAGAAAATACTGCAAAATGGGTTGGTTGCCACGACTTAGCAGCTTGTGACTGATAAAAGGCTTACCGTCAGCTACTGATATATACAGCGGCATGTGTGCCAGCATAGGCAAGTAGTGACGCTCAAAACCTAATCCCGTAGCATTAACGATGACATCATTAACATCCACTTTATACCGAAACTTATAGCCACGGATAAGTTGGGTGAGCACTTTATCTAATTCAACGCTATCACCCATGCGCCGTAAACGCATAATAGCGCTGTCATCTTTATTCTGGATATCGACAATTTGATAGTCGACACCGTTTTGCAGGTCTTCAAAAAAGAATTCTTCGTTAAGTTCTAATAGCTTAATTCGCAGTGGTTTGTCTTGGTCAAAGCGATGCTTAGCTGGCAGTCGAACTCTGGCTCCACCAACGGATAGATCTAAGCTCGCACCGATAACGTCTGCACCGCCATCTTGAGAAGCTGAGATACGAATAGAGTAGTTCATTCGTTCTTCACTGCGATTAAAGTAACTTCCCATGACAACACCAGGTACCACTAACTCTGAACTCTCTATGGCAGGTTCTTGCTTATTTAGGCGTAATTGTTCTTTGCGATGTCTATGTTCATTAAGTACGTGCTCATAAACACCGATTGTGTACTTGTTACGATAAATTTGTAGTGCTTGGGCTAATGAAGTTTTTGCAGGCTCATCAAGAAAGTGACGCTGTTTAGCCACGCTGACTTCTTCGCAGTGCAATTCTGTTTTATCGCGTAAATCAATTATTCGGGTACATATAGCAGAAAGGCGATTCAGTTCCATTTTGAGCAAAAATCGAGTCGAATTAGATTCGTCGATAGTCAGCTTTTCAAAGACACCTTTGAAATCTGGTTCCATCAGTAGCGGTTTGAGTTGTTCTATTAGCTGACTATGGTCTTCTATGCTCATTGGCTCTTTTCAGTTTTGGTGCGAGAACTAGGTGCTAAATATAAGTCTGACTGGTAGTCTTATCGGCTAGCGAAATACTTACTTTATACAAATTTAATTTATGTGTCTGTTAAAGCAAGTAATAAAACTATTAAAATACCATTTTAATGTGGCTTGGTTGATTATTGACCTAAAACTCTTCTTTTGATTAATTTAATGACAGTGAAGCATGGCAAAGAATAAAACAGCGTTTGTGTGTAATGAATGTGGGCAAGACTTTCCTCGTTGGCAAGGACAATGTAGTGCATGCCAAGAATGGAATACGATTTCAGAGGTGCGTATTGCTGCTGTGAAATCATCATCAACTTCTGTTGCTGGCTATGCTGGCTCAGTAGGTGGTGGCTCTAAAAAATTAGCCGAGGTTGAAGAGTTTGAAGCGCAAAAGCGATTAACCGGGATTGGCGAACTCGATAGAGTATTATGTGGCGGGTTAACGACGGGTTCAGTGAATATTATTTCTGGCGATCCTGGCGCAGGTAAAACAACGCTTTTATCTGATTTGATTGCACGTATGTCTCAAGTTATGCCATCGCTTTATTGTACTGCTGAAGAGTCACTATCGCAGTTTAAAAATCGTGTGAATCGCTTAAAGCTTAATTATAACGATGATAACTTATATCTAATGGCGGAAACCAATGTTGAAGCCATTATTGCAGAGTTAGAAGCCAAGCAAATTAAGTTTGCTGTTATTGACTCTATCCAAGCAGTGGTCTCAGACTTAGCCAATGGTAGTCCAGGTTCACCATCACAAGTTAAAAGCAGTGCCCAAGCGTTAACTCAATACTGTAAACAAAATAACGTCACCATGTTTTTGGTTGCCCATGTTAACAAAAATAATGAAACCGCAGGGCCGCAAACCTTAATTCATATTGTCGATTGTCTCACCCATATTGAATGCAATGACGGCCAGATAAGAACCTTAAGGGCTAATAAAAACCGTTTTGGCGATGTCGATACTGTCGGTATTTTTAAGATGACAGAGCGCGGTATGATAAGTGTCGATAACCCCAGTGAAATATTTCTTTCGGGCTCGAGTACTGAGTCACCTGGAGCCGCAATTACCTGTATTCGAAAGGGTAACCGTAATTTATTGTTAGAGATTCAATGTTTGACCACTGAAACTGAAGGCGAGTTTCCACAGCGTGTCTGTGTTGGGTTGAACATGAACCGAATAAAAATGCTCACAGGGGTGCTTCGAAAGCATACCCGTACCAAAATCTTTCATGATACTTACTTTAACCTTGTGGGTGGTTTGAAAATTGATGAGTCAGAGACCTGTATCGATTTAGCACTTGTGACAGCATTATTAAGCAGTCTGAATGATTTTGTCGTACCACGAACCACTTGTATCATGGGTGAGTTAAGTTTAAATGGTGATGTCAGGCCAATTGATAGCGGTGTTCCAAGAGTTAAGGAAGCAGTGCAACATGGCTTTACCGAAATCTATATTCCTCATCGAAATTATCATAAGTCGATGGAAAACTTAGGGGCTAAAATTCACCCGATTAAAACGGTTCATGAATTACTTGAACTGATAAATTAATACACTTGTTTGAATTTTAACTAGGCAAGCGACATCAGAAACGATATTATTCCTTGCCTAATTATTGTACCCGTTAGGACGTGAGCTTTTGCTGTCTAAATCATATTTGATCTTGTGACAGCATGTTCAACACATGCTCTTTAGGGTGAGCAAGCAATTGTGATGACATAGCAATTGAGAAAACGAATACTCGTGAAGGGATACTTTTACTAATGGATTATGATGTTGTTGCTTAACTTTAAATTATTGTTGATTGCGCTTATCTGCTTTTTTGTTACAGAAGCCTCTGCCAAATCCTCTTCTCCCCAAGTATTACGTTTATATCAAACTGATTACCATTTTCAGTATCATATTGAACTTCTTAAAATGGCACTTGATAAAACTGCCGCCGATTATCCTGAAGCAAGTTTGCAATTCACTGAGCAGGTCACTCAAGGTCGCGGTTTAAAAATGCTGGAGCAGGGTGAAGTCGATGTGGCTTTTCTAGCGTCCAGCAAACAGCGTGAACAAACCTTTATTCCGGTTAAAATTCCATTATTGAAAGGCTTACTTGGATACAGGCTTTTGTTAATTCATCAAGATAATCAACAAAAATTTCTCCAGGTAAAAAACACTCATGACTTAGGTGAATCATTTGTCGCAGGCTTTGGCAGCCATTGGGCAGATATCGATGTATTACGTCATAATGCATTACCGACACAGGATATTGGCACTGCAAGTAGTTTACATCGAATGTTGCATGCCAAACGTTTCGATTACTTTCCTCGCGGAATCAATGAAGTATGGCAAGAGCAACAACGCATAAGTAGTAAGTTGCCGGAATTAATGATTGAACCGAATATTGCGCTTGTATATAACTTACCAGTGTATGTCTTTGTGAATAAAGAGCTACCAGAATTAGCTGAAAGAATTGAGAAAGGGCTGAATAAAGCCACGGATGATTTGTCTTTCCAAGAGTTATTTTTAAAGTATTACAGTGACTCTATTTTGAAAGCGAGGTTATCTGAGCGGCAAATTATTTACCTTGATAACCAAGATTACCCACAGACAGAACCAATAGATACTAGCTGGTGGTTATAGATAAGCTTAGTCATCTGCTGAACCTTTTGAGCTATATGCTCACAAGCTGAGCAAGCTCTCGTTGCAGTAATTCTTCATCGCCAATATTAAGTTCAATAATGCGTTTAAGGTGACTAATACTGTCTAGATCAATGTGCTGGCATTCAAGCCCTAAATGCTTGGCCTCTTTATGAACAAGGAGCGTGTCCATGCTTAGCACGATATCAGAGTCAGGTAATAAAAAGCTTAATGCCACTTTTTGCCCCTTTATTGCATCGAGTCCATCAGGTGTTGAAATTAAGGCACCCTTGATACTTAAATCTAGAATATCTGTACGATAGCTTTTATCTTCAATCTTGATTGAAGCTGTAGCCGCAAATAATGTACGTGTGAACTTTCTTCTTTCATCCATAAAACATTCCACCCACTTACTGAACTCACAAATTGTAGATGCTGAAGTAAACAGTCATCAGTAATTTGTTTTGATTTATAAAGAATACGCTATCTAAAAATGAATGCCAATAATGACTTAGTTAACGCGCTATGTTGGAACATAGTCATGAGGCAAATGGCTCGTTTGCCGTTTTATTGCAAACGTAAAAAAGGAGCCTAAGGCTCCTTTTTAGTCTGCTAATTATCTAAAGCAAGGTGTTTAGCTGATACTCAATTTGATTGTTGAGCTGAGTCAATTATGGCGTTAACCACTAAACTAACAAATGACCACACAGTGCAATCACTGGCAGTGTGACTAAAGTACGTAGAATGAATACCACAAACAACTCAAAGAAGTTTACTGGGATTTTACTGCCAATTAATAACGCGCCAACTTCACTCATATAAATGAGCTGAGTAACAGATAGGGCCGCAATCACAAAGCGGGTTAAGTCAGACTCAATAGAGCTGGCTAAAATTGATGGTAAGAACATGTCTGCAAAACCCACAACGATGGTGGTTGAAGCCACATCAGCTTCAGGTATTTGTAGCAGTTCAAGTAACGGGATAAATGGCATGCCTAAATAATCAAAAATAGGCGTATTTTCTGCTAAAACTAAGGCAACAGTACCAATGGCCATGACCACAGGAATAATACCAAACACCATATCGACGACATTCTTAACACCTTCTTGTAGAACATGTTTAACGCCACCAGCACGAGATGCTTTATTGAGTGCTTGCTCAAAGCCCCAAGACATTACCCCATGTCCCTGTGGGATCATTTCATCATCAGGGTGACGAGGCGTGTTATCTATGTATAAATCTTTTTTCCAGGATAAAGGAGGCAATTTAGGCACAATAATGGCCGCAACAAAACCTGCTAAACAAACCGTTAAGTAAAAAGGCACAAATAAATGTTCAAGCTGAACTTGTGAAATTACGACTAAACTAAAGGTAATTGACACAGCAGAGAAGGTCGTACCGATAACGGCAGCTTCACGTTCAGTGTATAAACGTGTTTCGTATTGTTTGTTGGTCATTAAAATACCAACGCTGCCATCACCTAACCAAGACGCCATACAATCGATAGCACTTCTTCCTGGTAAGTTGAAGATGGGACGCATTAGCTTGGTCAGCATAGTGCCGAAAAATTCTAATAAGCCAAAGTTCAGTAACAGAGGTAATAACATTCCAGCGAAAATGAATACGGAAAATAGCACTGGAAGAAGGTCGTTCAGTACTAATGCCCCAGTATCAGCAGAATAGATTGCCTCAGATCCAATTTCTAAATAGGTCAGTACAATAAATACAGCACCCAAAATACGTACGATTAACCAAAATGGCGACACGTTGAGTAGGGTATTTAAAAAGGCGCTTTCTTGAACCAGTTTAGGTTTAATGATTTTACAAAGTACCGATATGATTGCCATAAACACGACGATACAGGTGACAATCAGCGGTAAAATCTCAGCAAATTGGCTCTGAACCGCTTTAGACATGATAGCAATTGGAATCGTAATTGCGTCGTTATAGCTTATCGGTGTCATGAATAATAACAAACCGATCAGTGACGGAATGATAAAGGTCAGTATTGTCTTTATGTTATGTTTTTGTTTTTCTTGAGTCACTTTATATATGCCTTACCCATTGACCAAATTTTTATGGTTGATTATGTCTAACCGTCCGGTGGGGAAACTGCTGAATGTCCATTCAAAGATGCGTTAAGCGAGGCAAGGTTACCTGCTTATCTAGCCTATGTAAAACTATTCACTTTAACGAATAGTTATTGAGTTATTTTGCTTATCTATATTCTATAGCTTTTGTTGGTAAATGCACGTATTAATTCCTTTGTAATCATAATGTTGCAGCATTGTTTTGCGTGGGTTTTGTGGGTGTTATTTAGGTTGAGCGCGGTTGTTTTAACTTTGAAGTGTTTTCAACTTCGGCAGATTTACGATATTTTATTAAATTAAGTTAGTAAACATTAGACGTGGATAGAGGTTTTATCAATTATGATTAAGTATGATAGAGCCGAATTTACAAGGAACTTACCTAGTTGTGATAATAAATAAAACGGAAAAGATTGCTAGATTAGCTTACCTATTTGGTTTGCTTGGTCTGTTCGGTCTTTTTCTGGGTATTGTAATATCGGTTTTAGTTGAATACATACAGTACGGTGACAAGTACAGTTTATTGCAGTTTTCTCTGAGTGAACTCGGTACTTATAATCGTTCATCCACTGCGATATTGATTAATGGCGGTTTGTTTTTTGGCAGTTTGAGTTTAACCATGAGTTGCATATTTGGTTTACAGATGAGCCATCGGTTAAGTGGTGGCTTATTATGGTTATCCTTAATTATCACGTTCATTTCTCTTGCGGCTATCGGCTTATTTCCTCTCAATGTGCATCACTTACACATCCAAGCTGTTTCTATTTATATCTACTTTGGATTTTTCAGCGCGGCTTTATGTATTATCGAATGTGCTATAAAACGAAAAGCCGCATTGAGCATGCCGTTTATATTCAGCGGTATTGTTTTACTGATCCATGGCGCCATTTTATCCCATGAGTATTGGCGTGAAAGTTTGGGTGCTAAGCCCATATCTGATGGCATGTTGTTTCAAGCGATAGTGTCTCAATCACCCAAACCGGAAGTGTGGTGGTTATCAATTCTATTTTGGTGCAGTATTGTGACGATGTGGCTATGGATGTTGAGTATTTGCCGGTGGTATTTTCTACCCCACCGACAAATGAAGGCTAATTGATACTGTTGACGATTAAGCGCTTATTACACTTGCGCTAATCCAGCTTGACCGAACCAGTAGCCATTACATTGTTGAGTGTTGATATGACTGAAAGGCAGTTCGTATTTATCGTCAACCACATCATGAGATAGTGCGTTTGTTAGCTCATTGGCAAGATCAAGGCATGCAAGACTACTTGGCGACACTCTAAAGTAATCGACCCCCATTTGCTGCATCGATATTATCTCTTGGGTCAAATCAATATTCGCAGCCGACTGAGTTTGTACACCATTTAACCTTAATAGCGCTTGTTGTTCTTGGGTTTGAGCTAAAATCCCTTTAGGGTGCTGCTGACAAATTGTTTCGCAGTTATCTTTATTCAAACCAAAATGTTTTGCGGTAAAACAACGAGCCGAATGAGCGAGTGGAATATATCCATGGCCCATGACTTCGACTTCGAAGCTTGCCTTGGTTGGCTCACTAATGACACTTTCTAACCAAGCTTTTGATAATTCATAGGGCATGACAAACCGCTTCATACCCATGGTTTGTAAAATGTCTAAACTGGCACGATTATAGTTATTAATCGTAGGGCCGCAGATAAAAGGAATATTAGCTTGTCTAGCAAGTTGTACGGCTGCCATGTCATTGGCTTCAATACTAAACTCACCATTATCAATATGCTTTTTAAGTTCAGTTAACTCTGACTGTGCTTCAATTAAAGCCATAGTCGATAACACCACGTTTTTGCCATGGCTTTTGAGCATATGTGCCAATTCAAGGTAATCTTTGAATTTTAAAAGGCGGCGGCGACTGCATACTGTTTCACCAAGATAAACAGTATCAATCTGGCTATTCGCAGCCTGTTGATAGAAATCTTCAATAGAGGCTTTATCCCAGCAATAGCTTACTGGCGCGAGAGATATTTTCATTATTATTACCTTACTGCCATTGACGTTCGTATGCGCCTAACGTGGTGACTTGCCCTTCAGAAACTTTAGCGAGTACTTGATTCCATCTAGCTTGCTCTGTAAATGACTCAGGGTGTGTTAAAAAGCTATCAATCGCTTCTCGCCAAACTCGGGTGACTTGCTCTACATAGGCAGGGCTGCGCTGTCTTCCTTCAATCTTTAAAGACTTTATCCCTGCTGATGCTAATTGTGGCAGTAAGCTAAGGGTATTAAGGCTTGTAGGTGACTCAAGTAAGTATTTGGCTTGTGTTTGATTTTCAGCGATATAGCGGCCTTTACACACAACTGGGTAACCTAATTGCTGATCAACATCAGAGGTATCAATGAGTACTTCATTTAAGCGTGTTAAACATTTATCACCTTGTTCTTGCCATCTCACATGTTTTGCAGGAGAGCACGAACCACCCGTATTGGGTGATTGACCTGTGACATATGAAGATAAGTGACAACGGCCTTCGGCCATAATGCATAGGCTGCCAAAGGCAAAAACTTCAAGATCAACGGTACTATTTTTAGCTAAGTCTTTAACTTGCTTTATGGATAGCACCCGTGGCAACACTGCTCGCTCAATATTGAAAGCCTGCTGATAGAAGTCTAATGCGGCTAGATTGGTTGCACTGGCTTGAACTGACAGGTGCAAGGGTAAATGAGGGTAGCGTCGACTGGCGTAATCCAATAATGAGATATCGGCAGTGATCAGCGCATCCATCCCTATGTTGGCTGCTAAATCAATCGCTTGATACCAACGGGATTCTTCACCAGGTTTTGGGAAGGTGTTTAATGTTAAAAACACCTTTCTACCTTGGCTATGTGCCAGTTTAGTGGCTTGTTTTATTTGTTCAGGGGTGAAATTTAGTCCCGCGAATGAGCGGGCATTGGTATCATCTTTTAAACCAAGATAAACCGCATCTGCACCAGCTCTAAAAGCGGCTTTTAATGAAGCTAAATTTCCTGCAGGGCACAAGAGTTCCATTTTCTCTCTCTCAAATTGCTGTTGCAAGGGAGTGTAAAGTTGAATGACGTCACATGAATTGATTTGAAACAGGTTTCAATTGATAAAATGTGAGTAAACTAGCTTAAATTTAAATCTAGGCAGTGTAGGAGTTTTAATGTCTCTCGGTTTCTCAAGTAAGCTCGCGAAAAATGTACTTGGTTTAGCACCCAAAGTGGCCACTCAATCATTATCAATTGTTCCTGAAAAACTCAAAATGGATGTGTTAGCTAAGTTGCTAACATTGACGTTATCTGAGCAAATTAAGTTTGGCGAATTAGACTTTTTAAAAGGAAAGTGGGTTGCGATTTCAGTGCAAGACATTGGCTTACATTTTGAGCTCAGTTTTGATGGCCAATTATTATTACGTTCATTAACTAAGGCTGATGTTACATTTACTGCTAATGTTCCTGAGTTATTACTGGTTGCTGCAGCCAAAGAAGATCCTGATACCTTATTTTTTCAGCGTAAATTACGGATTGAAGGCGATACCGAGCTAGGCTTAGAAGTGAAGAACTTATTATTAGGTATCGAGTTAGAGGCCCTGCCTCAGCCTGTGAGAGTAAGCATTGAAAAATTAGCCATTACTTTGCAAACCTTGCAAAGCTATTCTGATGGCAGCAACACTGCAACTGCATAAAACGAACCAATCGATAAATGATAAATGATAAAATTTGAGCAATAAAAAAGGCGCTATCTAAGCGCCTTTTTTATATCTAATGCTGGAGAAATTGTTTCGCCGTCAAGATTAATTGAGCGAGATGAAGTTAAACCTTACCTGTAATGACTTGGTACTTATATTTAAGTTCTTCCGGCGTTTCTGCATGAGCAGGATCAGGATCAATACAATCAATCGGACAAACCGAAATACAAGTCGGCTTGTCATAATGCCCTACACATTCGGTACAAAGCGCAGGGTCTATCTCATATATTTCTTCACCCATAGTAATGGCTTCATTTGGGCACTCTGGCTCACACATGTCGCAATTAATACAGCTGTCGTCAATTAATAAGGCCATGATAATTACTCTGTAGGTGCTGACGCTTGATGCGGGTTACGAGAATCTTGCCCTTGAGGAAGATTACGCATCAAAATTGCTTTATCTAATTCTACTTCGTCCGGTACGGCTAAAAATACGAAGTGACCAGAACCTAGACCGGCTTCAACAGACTCACCTTTACGGTTGGTTAATTCTGAAATGGTTAAGGTTAAATTACCTTGTGGTGTCATCACTTCAACACTGTCACCGACTAAGAATTTATTTTTAACATCAATTTCAGCAGCACCGGCTTCATTGCGCTTTCCGGTAAACTCGCCAACAAATTGCTGTGTGTCACTAATAGAGTAACCGTAGTCGTAGTTTTGATACTCATCATGAACGTGGCGACGCAAGAAGCCTTCGGTGTAACCACGATGCGCTAATCCTTCAAGGTTATGCATTAGCGTGCGGTCAAAATCTTTACCTGAAACCGCATCTTCAATTGCTTGACGATAAAGCTGAGCAGTACGTGCCACATAATAAAAAGACTTGGTACGGCCTTCAATTTTCAATGAATCAACGCCCATTTTAGTTAGACGTTCAACATGTTGGATCGCGCGAAGATCTTTTGAGTTCATGATGTATGTACCATGCTCATCTTCATAAGCGGGCATGTATTCGCCTGGGCGGCCTGGCTCTTGTAGCAATACTACTTCATCAGAAGGCTGGCCAGCGCCTAATGTCGGCGTTTCTATTTGCACACCATTTTGATCGACAATACCTTGCGGGTTAACCGCAATAATATCGCCAGTCTCAGTTTGCTTGGCTTCATGGACATCATATTTCCAGCGACACGCGTTGGTGCATGTTCCTTGATTAGGATCGCGCTTATTGATGTAACCTGACAATAGGCAGCGGCCTGAATAAGCCATACATAAGGCACCATGAACGAAGACTTCTAATTCAATATCAGGACATTGCTGACGAATCTCTTCAATTTCATCAAGAGAGAGTTCACGAGATAAAATAACGCGCTTAATACCTTGCTGCTGCCAGAATTTAACTGACGCCCAGTTAATCGCATTGGCTTGAACAGATAAATGCACGGTTTGATCTGGGAAGGCTTCACGAACCATCATGATAAGACCTGGATCTGACATGATGACCGCATCGGGTTTCATATCTATCACTGGTGCCATATCGCGGATATAGGTTTTTAGCTTTGCATTATGTGGAGCAATGTTACTCACTACATATAGCTTTTTATTTAATGCATGCGCTTCTTGGATCCCCATCGCGAGGTTTTCCATTTTAAAGTCATTGTTTCTAACGCGTAAGCTATAGCGAGGTTGACCTGCATAAACCGCATCTGCACCATAGGCAAAGGCGTAACGCATGTTCTTTAATGTTCCTGCTGGAGACAATAGCTCTGGTCTAAACATAATCACTCTCAATTTGATGGAAATTCACGCATAGCGCGGGGGGCGGCATTTTACTTAAGTATGGTTGGTTAATGCAAATAATTCCTCTGTGATTGTGGGGTTTGTCTAAATTAAGGAAGGCTAAACAATTGACAAGCATTATAAAGATTAGTGCTTTTTCTTTATTCTAATAAATTACATAGCTGATATACTCCACACAAAGCAATAACAAAAAAACTACAGGCGGTATGCATGACAACGGAACACCAACTACTGGTCGGGCTATTAAAGAAGCTTAAAGATGACGCTCTTGTGCTTCCAACACTGCCTGAAGTGGCCATGCGGGTGCAGGAAGTTGTAGCGCAGCCAGACTCAAGTTTGAAGCAAGTTGGCGATATTATTGGCCAAGATGCTGCTATTTCAGCTCGTATTATTAAAGTGGCTAACAGCGCCTTATATAGCCGAGGTAACAAAGCTGAAAATATCAGTGCAGCAGTGAATAGAATTGGTTTGATACAAATCAAATCTATCGTGACTTCTGTGGCACTTGAGCAGTTATTTATCTCCACCAATGAAATGGTCTGGGAAGTGATGGATGAAGTATGGCAAACCTCTATTGAGGTGACCGCATCCTCAGGGGCAATGTTAGCGATTTATAATAAGCGCAATCCAACTAAGAAGTTAGATCCTGAAACGTTAACACTTGCTGGCCTTGTTCATAATATTGGTGCGTTACCTGTGTTGTCGGAAGCTGAATCCAAGCCTGATGCATTTACCAGTATTGAACAATTACGTGGGTTAGTGCGTAAAATGCAAGGACCTATAGGGCGTGCAATTTTAAAAACATGGGATTTTGCCCCTGAGGTCATGGAGGTCGTAGAGCGTTGGGCTGATTTACATTACATGCCAGAGAATGTGACTTACTTAGACTTTATTCGCTCAGCGGCATATTACACTGGTGAATTAAGAGCAGGGGTGGAACTTGAGCAGCGTTTAGATATTTTCGCAACTCGTGGGCTACCTGTGACGCCAGAAGATTTAGAGAGTGATGAGTTTTTAGAAGTTTATCATTCCATTAAGCAAAGCTATCAATAAAAAAGCGATTACGTGTGTTAGTTAAAAGCGATACACTCGACTATTAACAATAACTTATATAAGGAGCGGTAAATTGTGTTAAGCATTGAAATTATCATTGTGCTTTTTATTGCACTTATTCTGTTATTAGGAGTTGTGTTAGGCGGTTATTTTCAGCAAGGAAAGTTTATTGCTGAATTAACGCAAACCTTAGAATCTAATTCTGCTGACCATTCACCATTAAATTTCAAACATACCCCAAGAGCATTTAAACCTCTAGTACGTAATCTGAATCTGTTTCAGCAAAGTAACCCTATTACTCTTGAGCGAGACAAGCTGACGGGTCTATCGAATCGGGTTGGCTTTAAACGAAAAATGTTTGCCAAAATGCCAGCGACAGAAGGGATGTTAGTGCTGGTGGATATCCAGCAGTTTCGGTTTGTGAATGATTTATTCGGCTTTATTTTTGGTGACCAGTTACTGAAATCTTTTGCCAGAAGAATTAAGCTGTTACCTAACCCCCCTCAGTTTGTCTCGCGTATGAACGGTAATGAGTTTTTACTGTTTTATCCTAAAGCCATTTCCATTTCTGAATTAAACTACGTCAAACAGCATCTACAAAAGTCGTTTGAGATCGAGCAAACCCCCATTAGCATTAAAGTTCAGTTAGGCGTACTTGAGTTACATGAGCACCATGCGGATGTGAGCTTGATGCTTCGAAGATTAGATTTAGCACTAAAAAAAGCCAAAATTAGCCACCAAGACATTGCCTTTTATAATCAAGATGATGATAAAGCGCAGTATCGCGAATTAATGATCATTAATAGTCTCCCTAAAAGTTTAAAGCAGAACCAGCTCCATATGGTTTATCAGCCTAAACTCGACATTAGCACGGGAAATTGCTCGCAAGTTGAAGCGTTAATTCGTTGGGAGCATGAAGGTTTAGGTAATATTTCACCAACGGAATTTATCCCACTAGCTGAGCATACAGGCGTGATCAACTTAATCAGTCAGTGGGCATTAGAGCAGGTACTTCAGCAACAAGTTAAATGGCTGCAGCAAGGGATTAATATAAAAGTCGCTGTTAACTTATCGACCAAAGATTTAGAGAATCAACACTTACCCATCGATATAAGTAATTTGCTGATGCAGTATAAGGTGCCAGCAGAGAACTTGATGATTGAAATTACTGAGAGTGCCTTGATGCTTGATTTAGCTCGAACCATTGAGACGCTAAAAGAAATTAGAGAGTTAGGAGTTAAAATTGCTATTGATGACTTTGGTACTGGCCACTCTTCATTAGCCTACTTACGTCACTTACCCATCGATGAAGTTAAAATTGATAAAGCTTTCTTAGATGATTTTAATTGTGATTTACAAGCGAACAAAATCGTCAAAACAAGTATTGATTTAGCTAAAAGCCTTGGCTTCGATGTGACGGTAGAAGGGGTTGAAACCAAAGATGTTTTTGATACCTTGATTGAATTCGGTACTGATACCATTCAAGGTGAGTATGTGAGTAAACCTCTTATTGCCTCTGAATTAGAGCTGCGTTTCTCGCAGCTCATTCAAAAACCTTTTGTGACAGCTCCAATCACCCATTAATCGATTTATTGAGCTTATATCATCAAAGTTATTAACGTCATTTAGCGTAATTTATCTTAAGTTTAGCTAAACTTTTCAGTGAGTTGTTCAATTAACTTGATTGGCATTGGTGCCATTTGACGCTGCTGATTCATGCAAACCATTTCAATGGTTGCTGTCACTGCAGGCTTCTTCGCATTAGGGCGCCAAATCTCTTGCTGCCACACAGTGCGGTACTTACTTTCAAAGTAATATTTAGTTCTGACATCGATAATATCCGCAAACTCAACCCCATCATGGCAAAGCATATCTGTTCGATAAACTGCAAACCCTAGTTGCTGCTCTTGCCATAAAATATTAAGCACATTAGCGCCAATGACATGTTCTCTGGCCCGTTCAAAATACTTTAAGAAGTTGGGATGATATACCACCCCTGAAAAGTCAGTATCTTCGTAATATATTTGCACAGGGAAATGGAAGGTAGGGCTGTATTCAATTATTTTTTGAGTCATCATCATCATTGCAATGTCAGAATTTATTAATGCTATTGTCGCTTATTTGAGTCGGTTTCTATAGCGCTAATTAATAAGGATTGTTGTCATTCAACCTCATCAGACCACAGCCGCGAGTTTAGATGACTTAGTTTAGGTGATTTAGTTTAGGCTGCGTCTATTGACGAGGATTTCGCTAGCTGTTGGCTCGGTTACCGCAGGGCTAAATAAATATCCCTGACCAGTCAGGCAGCCTAATTCAATAAGCTTGGCTCTTTGCAAGTCTGCTTCAATACCTTCTGCGACAATATCCATATTAAGCTCAATAGCTAATTGAATGATATTTTTTAATACTATTTCAGTAGCTTGGTTGTCTAATAAATTTTTGAGAAAACCCTGATCAATTTTTAAGGTATCTATCGGGAAATGGGTAAGGTAATTTAATGATGAAAACCCTGTGCCAAAGTCATCTAAAGCAATTCGTACGTTGAGTTTCTTGAGTTGCTTAAGCACGACTTCAGCGGTGTCGAAGTTTTCAATCAATAAGGACTCGGTTATTTCTAATTCGAGTTTTTCAGCTGGAAACCCCGTTTGAGCTAAAATTTCGGCGATATGCTCACAAATATCAGGTTGAGAGAGTTGTATTGGCGATATATTGACTGAAATATTATCTTTTAATAATCCTTGTTGATGCCATTTTTGCCCATCCGTGCACGCTTGTAAAAGTACCCAATAGCCAATTTCAATAATTTGGCCATTGCTTTCAGCTTCAGGGATAAACTTCACTGGTGATATGAGCCCTTCCGTTGGGTGATACCATCTTAATAAAGCCTCAAACGAACAGACTTCACCATTAACCATATTGACCTTAGGTTGATAGTGAACTTGAAACTGCTTATTGATGAGAGCATTTTTCAATTGCTGCTTAATGGTGGTTTTTTCAAGTAGTGCTTGTGATAACGACTCATTGAAAAAATAAGCACCATTGCGGCCAGCATGTTTAGCGGCGTACATGGCTGTGTCTGCATGTTTTAACAATGTTTTACAGTCAACGCCATCTTCAGGGAAGCAGGCGACCCCTATGCTTGCTGAGCTCGTTATCCAGTGTTCCTTTATTTGATAACCTGTATTAATGCTGGAGCGGATCTGCTCAATAATATTGATGAGTTTAGCTTGAGTGCCAGGATGTTGAATAATGATAGCAAATTCATCCCCGCCTAATCTTGCCAGTAAATCCTCTTCTTTAAGGGTGTTTGATAAACGTTTACTGACTTCAATAATCAACTCATCGCCAATATCATGGCCCATAGTATCATTCACTTCTTTAAAATAATCTAAGTCTATGAACACGACTGCCGCAGGTTTTTGTATATCATTGACTGTTAATTCGAGTTTGGCATTAAAACGAAAACGATTTGATAGGCCAGTTAAACTGTCAAAGTTGGCTCGGTTACTGAGTTCGGTAATTTTTTGATAACGGGTATATAGATAAAGAATCGCGAGGAAAGCACAAATAATGATTAAGATAATAATGGCGTAGAACCACCAAGCTTGTTTGACCTTAAAATCAAACGAAGCGACATTTGGACTCCAGCGACCATCACTATTACTGCCTTGGGCAACAAAAGAATAGAGACCTGCATTAAGGTTGGTGTAAGTCGCTGAGGTATGGCTGCCTGCATAGATCCATTCGTCATCAAAACCCAATAATCGATAACGATATTGATTCCTATACGGGGCGGTAAAGTCCATTGATGCAAAGGAGAATTGGACAATATTTTGTTCATAGTCTAATTGAACATCACCGATTTTTTGGTTGCTGTTAGGGCCTAAAAACTGTTCATTGGCAATCAGCGCAGAAGTGATATGGACTTTGGGTTTGAAGCGATTACTTTTGATGGCTTTAGTGTTAATTTTATACAAGCCATTATTAGAGCCTAGGTATAAATTATCGTTTTTCATCGCTATCGCAGAATCAGTAAATGAGCTGCCTTTTTCGTTAGTCGCACTTGGGTACTGTGTTACTTCAAAGGTATCAATATTCATTTTGGCGAATTTGGATTGCGAAGTAACCCAGACAAAACCATCTCGATTACCGGTAACTCCTCTTAAGGTGTTGCTGGTAAACCCTTGCTCTTTATTGAAGTATTTAATTTCAACAGGATCTTGCCACATTTCTCCCATTTCGATACGTGCGAGACCCAACCCTTGGGTGGCAACCCAAATATGGTTATTTTCATCTTGATAAAGTTTAACGGTTCTTATGTTTTCTGTTTCTGAGCCAAGCGATAAATGCTTAACCTCGAAAGTCTCAGGATTCACTCTGTAAATGGCATTGGTTGTTGCTAACCATAATTCGCCATTATGGATAAATTGCTTATCAAAAGTGAAGTTGCCTCCTGCGGCATAAGAAAAGTCATGTTCTGTCAGTAATTGCTGTTTAATTCCTTCTTGAGGATTAAACAGGATCAGCCCCACATCTAAGTAACCCGTGATCCAAACATCGCCGTTATTATCAGGCAACGCCAAATAGAAAGGGCTATTAGGGAAGTCATGAGGATTATCTAGCGCGTTACTATAGTGGGTTAAGGTTTCATTAAGTGTATTAAATACCGACAAACCATTTGCACTGGCAATCCAAAGATTTTCTTTATCGTCTTTAATTGCACTGTATGGCGACGAAATTGATGCGTCTTCAATTGGGTTTAATTTTATCGCTTCTGTTTTATCGATGATGAGATTTATTTTTTCTGATGTTGTTACCCAGACATCTTTGCTTTTATCGGTATTAATCCAATAAGTGAAAGGGCTAGATAATTCAGGTGAAAATGGGTGGGGTCTAAAAATTCGAGTGCCGTGCTTAAACGGGGAGTAGTACGATGCCCCCATTGTCGTGGCGAACCAAATGCCGCCTGATTGATCAACCTGCAATTCACTGACAGTATTATCAGCAATAGAACTAGGGTTATACGCTTGATGTTGTAGGTGGGTATAGCTCATTGTGTCTAATGTGACTTTTGTAGCGCCTTTGTCATGGGCTAGCCAAAGGGTATTGTCATTTTCAAGGGTGAGGTCATATATCGTATTTGATATAATTTGATCGACAGAAGGGTTATTTTCATCGATTACATAGGCAACCACTTCCATGGTTTTAGGGTTGAAATCGATTAAACCTTGTTGATAAGTTCCTAACCAAACTTGCTCGTCAGATATCACTTCAACGGCATTGATTGATCCTGTCATAATTTTATTGGTATCAGGATCTGAAGATGTGACTAAATCTAACCGCTGGGTGTCCAAGTTGACTGTCGTGAGTCCATAGTCTGTAGCAACCCACAGTGTATCTTTGTAATCACTAAAAATACTGTAAATGGAAGTATCGTATTGCTGACCATCTTCGTCAAAAAGTGAAAAACCCGTGAAGGTGTTTGTTTGCGAATTATATAAACTAATTCCTGCACCTGTACCTATCCAGATATTGTCATGCTTATCTTCATATATTCGCGTTACCCAACTAGAGCCAAGATTATTTTGACTGGTCTGCATATTGTGCAAAACCATTTCATTAGCAGGTGTTAGCTGATTGAGTCCATCTTCAGTACCGATCCAAATATTGCCGGCTTTATCTTCATAAATATCGGTGACATAGTTGTTTGAAATGTGATTCTTTTCATTAGGCGAAAACTGAAAATGAGTGAAGTTGATACCATCGTATCGGCTTGCACCACTGTCAGTGCCAAACCACATATAACCGCTTCG
The DNA here is from genome assembly GCF_020806285.1 of Shewanella sp. 10N.7. Taxonomy (NCBI): domain Bacteria; kingdom Pseudomonadati; phylum Pseudomonadota; class Gammaproteobacteria; order Alteromonadales; family Shewanellaceae; genus Shewanella; species Shewanella sp. 10N.7. Next base: position 49,603 of record NZ_JAJGZS010000007.1, on the reverse strand, counting down.
TTGTTGGTGAATAGTAGTAATACTAGAGGAAAGTAAGCCATCACTTACATTGAGGGTCTCAAGCTGGAATTGCTCAGCGTAGGCTAGTGAAAATATGCCGAAATTGACACAAATAGCAATGATAAAGCTATGTAGGGTGCTTGCCCGTAGAAACATCAACTTCTCTGCTATTTAGGGTGATTACTATTACGTAATTGTTACATAAAAAAATGCTCTATGGAATCCTGTATAGCAGATGACTTTGTTCGAACTCGCTTTGTTAACCTGATGTTAACATTTGATTTTAAAAGAAATATTTTAAAGTTAAATTTTTAATGATGATTTAAATACTATTCAATAGCTTGAGCAATATATCTTCAATGTTTGGACTCATATCATGCAAATTAAACCTGAAATTAACTAACAGAAAACTAGAGCAATAAGTTTGATTCGATAGGGATATGACTGCCTATCACATCCAGCAATGATTTCGCTGTAAGAGCAGCGACACTGATCACCTGTGTATCGCAAGCATATTTCTGCGCTACCTTTGCCATCAATAAATCAAAGTCACCGTCACCTGAAAGCAAAATGACCTTATCAACGTGCTCAGCATAATCTAAAACGTCGATGGTTATCCCGACATCCCAATCGCCTTTTGCACTGCCGTCACTACGTTGAATATAGGGTTTGAGTTTAACCTCAAAACCAATGTGCCTCAGTGCATCTTGAAATTTGACTTGGCCATCATCTGCTGGGGCGATGGCATAAGCAAAAGCATACTCTACTTGAGCTTGTTGGTTCAGCATTTTAAAAAGCGCACGATAATTAAACGAGCGACCATAAGCCTGTTTACAGGTGTAATAGATGTTTTGTACATCAACAAATACCGCGATTTTTTCCATTATTACACCTGTTATTCCGTTATAAAGACTGGCTAGTCAGTGATTGCTCGGATATCGTCGGTAGCAACCCTAAAATTCACTACGCGCCTTTTTGCTTTTGAAGTTCAATAGCATCATTGAGTTGTTGTTCAACAAACCCTGGAGAGTGAGTCGCACCAGATATCAATCGATACATGGCAGGGATCACTAATAAGGTCACTAGAGTAGCAAATGCCATTCCAAAGAACACTACTGTACCGACTGCAATTCGACTTTCTGACCCTGCACCTGTTGACATAATCAATGGGATTGCACCAATAAGGGTGGTAAATGCGGTCATTAGAATAGGTCTTAAACGTCTAGCTGAAGCATCAATAATAGCTTGCTCTAATTCAAGACCTTTGTCTCTAAGCTGGTTGGCAAACTCAACAATCAAGATACCATTCTTAGTCACCATACCAATCAACATAATCATGCCGATTTGGCTGTAAATATTAAGGCCTTGTCCAGTCAGGTATAAGCCTAAGAATCCACCAAATATTCCCATTGGTACGGTAAACATAACCACTAATGGGTTAATAAAGCTCTCAAATTGCGCAGCAAGAACTAAATAAGCGACTAACAAGGCTAAGCCGAATACAATAAAGATGCTGCTTTGGTTTTCTTTAAAGTCTTTTGATTCACCGGTATATGACACTGTGATATCACTTGGCAGCATTTCAATGGCTTTAGCGTCAAGAAAATCTAATGCTTCACCTAAAGTATGTCCAGCGCCTAAGTTTGCTTTTAGGGTGATCGATTTTTGCTTATTAAGATGACTTAATTTTTGTGCTGAAGCGACCTCGTCAATTTGAGTAATGGTATCTAAGGTGATCAGCTGACCCGTTGCTGTGCGCATATATATCTGACTTAAATCAGCGACGCTGTTAAAACTGTTTTCATCACCGCGAAGATAAACATCATATTCTTCACCACGCTCAATAAAGGTCGTTTCACTGCGGCCACCTAGCATGATTTCCAAGGTGTCAGATACCTCTGTAACACTGACGCCAAGCTCTGCTGCACGTTCACGATCAACTGTGACCAATAACTCAGGTGTTGTTTCTGCATAGTCAAGATCTGCACCTTCTAATATTGGGCTTAAGTCGGCCTCAAGTTGCAGTTTTTGTGCCCAGTCAAATAGTTCGTTGTAGTCAGAACCACCTAAAACAAATTGAACTGGCTCGCTAGATTTACCTCTAAAACCAGGCAGCATAGGGCGAACCATCACATCGGGAATGCCTTCAAGAGACTTAGCTACAATACCGAGTGCCTGTTGGGCATTGATAGAGCGATCTTTCCATTCTTCTAATTGAATAATGACAAAGCCCGTTTGGTCACCAGCACGACCACCAAAAGCGGGCGCCTGAGTACTGAATGACTTAATAAGACCATTACCCAGCATCGGCATTAATCTTTGCTCTACAATGTCCATATTGGCAGCCATGCGATTATAACTGGTGCCTTCAGCGCCTTTGATGAAGGCAAAAATCACTCCTCGGTCTTCTTGTGGGGCAAGTTGAGCTGGAACTTGATTCAATAACCAGCCACTACCTACAAGACAGGCAATAATCACAACAGGCGCCGCGAAACGGTATTGAACTGCCTTTGAGACGATAGCGCGGTATTGCTGCTCAAGCTTATCAAATACTCCATCAACCCAAAGGTTAAAACGGTTAGGTTTAACATTGGCTTTAAGTAATTTACTGCCAAGTACAGGGGTTAAGGTGAGGGCGATAAGCGAGGAAAATAGCACTGATACGGCCAGCATTACCGAAAACTCAGTAAATAGTAACCCGACCATGCCCTCCATAAAGGAAATAGGTAGAAATACCATTACCAGTACGGCAGTGGTTGCCATGACTGCAAACCCAACTTCCCGTGCGCCTTTGTAGGCCGCTAAAATTGGCGGTTCGCCTTTTTCAATATGATGGAAAATATTCTCGACGACGACGATGGCGTCATCTACGACTAAACCAATGGATAATATTAAGGCCATTAAGGTTAATAAGTTAATAGAAAAACCGAAGGTATTTGCCGCGATAAAAGCTGAAATAAGTGACACTGGCACTGTTACAGCTGGGATTAAGGTCGCACGTACTTGGCCAATGAAAATATATAACACTAAAATCACTAAAATGGCGGTGATAATAAGCGTGTTATAAACTTCATCAATTGAGCGAGAGATAAAAATGGTGGAGTCGTAATCGACCACTAAAGCTGTGCCATCAGGTAAAAAGTCTTGGATTCTATCCACTTCTTTATGGACTAATTTGGCTACATCAAGCGGGTTAGCATCAGACTGAGCAATAATGCCTAAACTGATGTTAGTGACACCATCACTTTTAAACGTTGAGTTTTCGTTCTCTGCACCAATAAATACATCTGCAACATCTTTTAAGTAAATAGGCGTACCGTCATCGGCAGTGCGAACCACTAAATATTCAAAATCGTCGGGGCTGTTATAAAGCCTTGCCGTTCTTACTGTCATGACAGTGGTGTCGTTACGTACTTCACCACCTGGGGTTTCTACATTTTCAGTATTAAGTGCTGAGACAATATCATTGGCCGAAACATTACGACCCGCCATTAGCTCAGGTTTTAGCTGTACGTACATTACCTTGTATAAGCCACCTGATAATGAAATTGAGCTCACACCTGTAATTAAATTAAAGCGATCTTCTAGTACTCGCTGAGAGTAATCCGTCAGCTGAGTTCTATCCATGGTGGATGAACTCAAGTTGACGTAAATAGACGGCTCCCCTGAGCCATTATCTTTTGATACGACAGGATCGTCTGCTTCATCAGGTAATCGGCGTTGAGCGCGCGCAACAGCGTCACGTACATCACTGACACCTTCAGTTAAATCCCAGCCTAATAAAAAGGTCACTGTAATACGTGACATACCGTTGCGGGTGACAGATTCAATTTCATCAACGCCACTGATGCCTGTAAGTTCATCCTCAATGGTAGTGGTGATCTGGCTTTCCATAATCGTTGCCGAAGCGCCGCTATATGTGGTCATGACTGTAACGACAGGGCTTTCGACATCTGGCATTTCTCTCACTGATAATTTTGACAGTGAAACAAGGCCAAATACCCCTAATAGCAAACTCAGAACAATCGCAACAACAGGGCGTTTAACTGACACATCAGAAAGCCACATTAACTTTTCTCCTGTTGAACTTCAGCTGTTGGGTTACTCAAAGATCCTAAGATTGATCCATTTTCTGAATGCATGTCTGAATCAACAATTGAATCATCTTCTTCATGGGCTAGCTTTTCCGCAGTACCTTGTTGCTCTAATACGTCTACTGAGACGCCATCACGCATATTAACTAAACCTTGAACGACAACAATATCACCGACGCTTAACCCTTCAGAGATCAGGACTTCATTATCAATACGGGCGCCGAGATTGACTTCAGTGCGCTTAGCAATGTTTTGGCTATCAACAAGATACACAAATCTTTTGGTGCCAGAGTATTCAATGGCTTGAACTGGGATAACAGGTTCAGAAACCGCAGGGAAGCTAAGCGTGGCGGCCATCATCATGCCAGGTTTTAACTTGTTATCTGGATTAGCAAATTCTACTCGCACACGTAAGTTTAAGGTGTCTTGATTAATACGCGAATCAATTGCGACTATTTCACCGTTAAACTCATGAGATGGCCATGCACGGCTTTGTGCTGACACTTTCATACCATTAGATAATAATGATAAGTAATGCTCAGGAACTTGTAAGTCGAGTCTCATGGTTGAAAGGTTGTCAAAAGACAGTAATTCGGTACCGACAGAAATCATCTTGCCAACGCTAAAATCGATTAAGCCTGCAGAACCTGAAAATGGGGCATTAAGTGAGTGGTAATCTAAATCAGCTTGGGCTGCAGCCAATCTTGCCGCAGCCATATCAACACTGGCACGTTGAGCATCAATTTCGGTTTGAGTAATGGCATTGCTTGAAATGAGTTTAAGGAATTCCTTTAACTTTCTTTTTTCATCAGCAAGATAAGCGGCAGCTTCTGCTGTTGCTGCTTTGGCTTTTGAATCGTCTAGCTGAACCATCACTTGTCCAGCTTGAATGTCTTGATCGGGTTTTATCAAAATGTCACTAATTTTCCCGGCAACTTGAGAAGAAATAAAAACAGATTGTTCAGCATCAAGTTTGCCAATTAACGACAGTGATTGTGATAGTTCATGTTGATCGACAATACCTGTCACAACAGGAATAGTTTTTTGGGCTTTTCCCTTTGCATGAGGCTTGGCTTTATCTGCTTGAGATAAACCACTAAAAGACACAACAGCAGCGATAAGACTGCTTACTATGATAAGAAATGCCAGTTTTTTCATTTTTTGACTCTAAGAAAGATCAACAGACCGATTGCTGAATTATGGTCTATTTTAATGAAAAAAAGTCATATAAGGGTAAAGGAATGTAAAGCTAAACATATAAGATTGTAAGGAAACATGCTGATAACATAAGTGTTTATCAAAATGATCTTAAATGTTGTTTGCCGATCTTACTTGTTACCAAATATATACAGTTGAATCTTTTTGTTAGTCAATAAGTCGTGTTTGAAAGGTATTGGGTAATTTATTCTGTTCCAATAAAAAAGCCACCTTTTAGATAAGGTGGCTTGATGCTAGTAACTGGTTTTTACAGTTTCTCAGAAGGCGTTGAATCAAAGCTTTTATTTTGCTCTGTCGTTGTTGGTTCAATTCCCATGAAGTATTCATACCCTTTGTCTTGTAGGGTTTTCTTAGGTTTATTTACAGTAGCGTTAGCTTGATTGTTAACTAAGCTAGGCTGCTTTGGCTTCATCTTCATGGTTTGCTTTTTATGCTCGTTATCCGGCAAAGTAACCATGTCACTATTATGAGAATTGCTATTAAAGTTATAGCTAAACACACCGTTGCCCTGAATAAACTCAACACTAGATTTATCTTCAGAATGATAAGACGCTAAAATGCCATGTTGGCCTAATGGCACTTCATGAAACAGTTCACGACCAGTACCAATTTTAACCCCATCTATAAACCAATCGGCAGCAACATTACTGACCAAGGTTATCATCGCAGATTTGAGCCCAAGTTGTTCATTGATTAATGAGTCGATTTTACTGTTATAAGATGGTTTGAATGCCATTTTAATTTTGTAATTTAGATTGCCACTCATATTCATACTGGCATCAACAACATCGTAGGACAACAGCACACTCCGTTCATTTAAAAACGGGTCGGTTTTAATTGTATTGGTCACAATGTAATTTTCTGAGTCTTTTAAACAATCATTAATAGACTGAAACTTAGAACATAAAGTTGAACCATCTAAATCGACAGATTGCACAGTATCTGGCTTAGAGACATCTGCAATAACACGTTTGGTTATTTCACTTTTGAGTGCGGCTAGCTGTTCGTCTTTATTAGTACGAGTACTGTTGATGATATCGTACTCAGCCATGATTGATTTGTACTCTCGTTTTAGAGACTTGCCATCAATATCATACTTAGTTTCAAGTTGATCGACCTTAAGGACTAAAGTTTCGAGCTCTTTATAAAAGGAATCGAGATTAGCGCGAGATAAAATTCTTGTTGGCAATTTAGAAACTAAATGCTCATATTCTGTTTGCTTACTCTTAATTTCAACGCTCAATGCATGATAATCAGATTCTTTCTTCTTATGAGTCGATAATTTATCGTTCGCAGAAATAAGTAAACTATCAATATTATACTTTTGCTCAATTTCTTGAAGTTTTTGCGTCTCACTACTAGAAATGATCTCTAAACCAAATGAGCTACTTGCATAAAAACATAATAAAATAAAAGTAATTTGACTATATCTCACTGATTCCTCCATTTTTAATTGATTTTTTGGTGTATAGCTTACGCTATAACAATTGGTCAACAGTTAGGTGATCCGTCAATAATTTTATAGTACTTAAGTTAATTTGTCTTTACAAATAGATTGTGGATTTTTGACGCTTTTTTACAACCCCCTCAAACTGTTTAGCAAGATGAATCAGTTACGGCACTTGCTTGATGCTGGTCGTTACCTTTTAATGTTACTTAAGTAACTATTAATGTTGAGTATATTTTATTTTTATCATACAAGATGAGAATAGTTTATAGCTTGAGCATGATAGGAGTGAGTTCAAGGTCTAAAACATGAGGTTAATGAGTGGTTGCAGCTAAAATGTTAACTTAACGCCAAAAGTCATTTTTATGACATTGCCTTATTTGAACTTATATTTTTAGCCGTTACAGCCTGATTTTTGTGCTAAACATAGAAAAGCCCCTGTTTAACAATACCTCGAGTGAGAGAGCATTATTACATGGGGCTTTAATATCGTATGAACAACTCAATTTACAACAATTAAATTGCACACTTTTTGTGATGCCTTATTTAGCGATGCGCTTGTACTTCAGGCGATGAGGCTCAATGGCTTCGGTACCTAAGTGTTCTTTTAACCAAGCTGTATATTCAGTGTAGTTACCTTCATAGAAGTTAACTTGTCCTTCATCGCGGTAATCAAGAATATGGGTTGCGATTCTGTCTAAGAACCAACGGTCATGTGAAATAACCATGGCACAACCAGGGAACTCTAAAAGGGCTTCTTCTAATGCACGCAGTGTTTCAACGTCCAAGTCATTGGTGGGTTCATCGAGTAATAATACGTTGCCGCCAGCTTGCAATAATTTAGCAAGATGGACACGGTTACGCTCACCGCCTGATAAAGTGCCAATGATTTTTTGTTGATCGCCGCCGCGGAAATTAAAGCGGCCTACGTATGCACGACTCGGGATCTCAGTATTGTTGATACGCATGATATCTTGACCGTCTGAAATCTCTTGCCAAACGGTGTTCTTATCATTCATTGAATCTCGGAACTGTTCAACTGAGGCTATTTGCACTGATTCGCCGACTTCAATGCTGCCGCTATCCGGTTGCTCTGCACCTGAAATCATCTTGAATAGTGTCGATTTACCTGCACCGTTGGCGCCGATGATACCGACAATCGCGCCTTTTGGAACAGCGAAAGTTAAGTCATCAATCAATACTCGGTCACCATATGATTTGGTCAGGTTATTTACTTCAATAACCTTATCACCTAAACGTGGCCCAGGTGGAATGAATAACTCATTGGTTTCATTTCGTTTTTGGTAATCATTGGTGTTCAATTCTTCAAAGCGAGCCATACGGGCTTTGCCTTTTGATTGACGACCTTTTGAACCTTGGCGTACCCATTCTAATTCTTTTTGAATGGTTTTCTGGCGAGCACTTTCTGTGGAAGACTCTTGCTGCAGACGAGCATCTTTTTGCTCTAACCAAGATGAGTAGTTACCTTCCCAAGGAATACCTTCACCACGGTCGAGTTCTAAAATCCAACCTGCAGCATTATCCAAGAAATATCTATCATGGGTAATAGCCACAACGGTGCCAGTATAGTCTTGTAAGAAACGTTCAAGCCAAGCGACTGATTCAGCATCCAAGTGGTTGGTTGGTTCATCGAGAAGCAACATGTCTGGCTTTTCAAGCAGTAAGCGACAAATCGCGACACGGCGACGTTCACCACCCGAAAGTACTTCGATTTTTTCATCCCAATCAGGCAGACGCAGTGCATTGGCTGCTCTATCTAATACCACATCAAGATTATGAGCATCTTGAGATTGAATAATTGCTTCAAGCTGCCCTTGCTCTTTTGCAAGCGCATCAAAATCGGCATCTGGTTCAGCATAAAGTGCATACACTTCATCTAAACGTGTAAGTGCATTTTTAGCTTCGCTTACGGCTTCTTCGATAGCCTCACGGACGGTTTGAGATTCATCCAGCTTAGGTTCTTGAGGAAGGTAGCCGATTTTTAAATCTTGCATCGGGCGAGCTTCACCTTCGATTTCAGTATCTAACCCTGCCATGATTCTAAGCAGAGTAGATTTACCTGAACCGTTTAAACCCAGTACACCAATCTTGGCGCCAGGAAAAAAACTAAGGGAAATATCTTTAAGGATTTGTTTTTTAGGTGGAACAATCTTGCCCACTCTAAGCATGCTATATACAAACTGAGCCATATTTATATCTCTTTGACTAAGATTCGGACTAGGAAATTTAATTAATTCTACTTCAATCTCGCCGTAACTGAAAATCGAACTTTTGTCATTGAAGGTTTATTCCACACCGATAGGTCAAAAAACTACTTAACAAAAACAACCGAATAAAGTAATAATCGTCTATAACATAGTTGTAATAACCCGATTTATGGATAGAAAGAGGGACAATCACTGATTGTTGGTGATATCAGGTTAATTTTTCAAAATATGTTAAGGGATTAAAGTGAGCACGATACAAAGGAAGGCTTTAAAGAGAATATTACTGTGTAATTCGTTGTTTTCTGTTTCAATATTCTACTTGTGTAGTCAAGTTAATGCCCAAGAGCTCCAAGCAAAAGAATACAGGTCTTTATCCATTGAAAAAGACCAACCAACCGCTGTATTCGCCATTAACAGCAAAGATGAAAGTTCAGTTAAATCTTTTTATTCAGCAGCAGTTAATCAATCATATTCAAATGAAGTTAATCAACTTAATTATGAGCCATCAGGTTTAGTCATAAGTTCTATCGCTGCAGGAAAAGACATTAGAAGTATTAGTGGGCCTGATTTACAAGAAGGTGAAACTCTTATCACAGATATTGAGCTAATAGATAAAGACTGGTGGGGAGCATTAATTGAAATTTCTACGGTATTAGTCATTGGCGAGGTACTTTACCTGACCAGTGAAGAAAGTATGGAAGGAGATTTTGATTACGAAATTGAAGGCAATGCAGGGCAATATTTTGCAGATAGAATTGTGACAACTGATGCTTGGAAACTTGATGACAACAAGGTAGGCATGAATTGGGGACATACCTATGCTGGCGCACTGTATTATCAAGCGTTTCGTAATTATAACTTTAATTATTATGAATCTTTGGCGGGTAATTTTATCGCATCGGCAGTCTGGGAAGTCTTTGCTGAATATAAAGAAGTGGTAAGTGTGAATGATCAAATCGTTACAACATTTGGTGGTGCAGTATTGGGTGAAAGCTTATTTCAAATATCTGAAATGTTAGATTCAAAACAAGGTTGGGTCCCAACGGCTTTTAGTAGTGTTTTTAATCCGGCAAAAACAATTAAAGGTTGGTTTGGTTATGATAACCCACAACGGTTTAATCGAACATACGCCAAGGATATGTTCAACATCTATACAGGTGCAATGTACTCCAGCAAAAAGCAGGCTGATATTTCTACTACTTCTTTAATATTGGGATTAGAGGCGAGTGTTGATAGCGTTCAAGGTAAATATGATGCTTTATCTGCGACACCTAGTCAGGTCGATTTAAACATGGAACTGGGGATTTCTAACGAAGGAATTGAAGATTGGCAAATGGATTCTTCGATTTTTTTAGGTGGCTGGACGAGCGATGTTAATACCATATTAGATTCTGAAAATAGACGCAAGACTTGGTTTATTGGCCCATCCATGGGGCTGGAATATAGCAGTCTGGGTCAAGATGAAGAGGAAGATTTTTACGCTGCAATCAATGTGATTGGTTTATCTGCTGGAACGCAATGGTTTGTTGATGATGTTTCGATAAGTATCAGAGGCGACCTGTTTGGTGATTTTAGTATGGTGAAACCCTTTGCAACAAAAGATTATCGCCAAAATGGAGGCCATTTTTGGGGGGCGAAATCGGTGCTTTGGGAAGGTGGCTATGGATATGCTTTAGGCCATACAGCCAAATTAGCACTAGAGGCGAATTATAAAGAATTGTTGCTCGGGGTTAAGTTTCAAAGTCAACGCTGGGACTCTATAGATGATAATGAGTTTAATCGAAGCAGTGATTGGAATCCAAACGTCAGTGACCTAGATTTTAAAGATGCACGTGATAGGTATGAAGTTTATCTCGATGTTCCTTTAACGAATACTATGAGTATCAGTATTCACCATGAACGTATCGATCGAAGTGGCACATTAACCGGAATTGAAAACTTGGCCATTGCCAATCGAAATGATGAAACAGAAAGTCGCAGTAGCATTCACTTTACTTATCAATACTAGCCGATAAATCATTGCCTGTATCATAGACTAGACTATCTAGTTTTTGTGATAAATGGAGCTGTAGAGCTTAAATATTTTGCTGATTAATTTTTTAGAAAAGAGTTTTCTTAAAATTGTCACAAGGTTATGAAACTAAGAGTTAATTTGGATTTTTCTATGAAATACAATTACTGAAAGCTGCTGCAGCTGAAAATTTCTAGATGGCAAATGGTACTCATAATGAATTGCAAGTAATTTCATGTTTCAAATGCTGGGATTGTGATCAATTGCGCTGTATCATACCGCGCAACCCTACTATAAGAATTAACAGCTGGAGTGAGCAATGCTAAAGAAAGCTATGAATATCGCAGATTATGATCCACAACTATTTGCAGCAATTGAAGATGAGACTCGTCGCCAAGAAGAGCACATTGAATTAATCGCATCAGAAAACTATACCAGCCCACGTGTTCTTGAAGCTCAAGGTTCGCAGCTAACTAACAAGTATGCAGAAGGTTACCCTGGTAAGCGTTATTACGGTGGTTGTGAGCATGTGGATATTGCAGAAGAGTTAGCTATTTCTCGTGCAAAAGAATTATTCGGCGCTACATACGCTAACGTACAACCACATTCTGGTTCTCAAGCAAACTCAGCTGTTTTCATGGCACTGCTTCAAGGCGGTGATACTGTTTTAGGTATGAGTTTAGCCCATGGTGGTCACTTGACTCATGGTTCTCACGTTAGCTTTTCTGGCAAGTTATATAATGCTGTTCAGTACGGTATCGATGAAACCACAGGTAAGATTGATTACGCTGAAGTTGAACGTTTAGCCGTTGAACATAAACCAAAAATGATCATTGCTGGTTTTTCTGCTTACTCAGGGATTATCGATTGGGGTAAATTCCGCGAAATCGCTGACAAAGTCGGTGCTTACTTATTTGTCGATATGGCGCACGTTGCAGGTCTTGTTGCTGCAGGTATCTACCCGAATCCACTGCCACACGCTCATGTTGTTACAACGACAACTCATAAAACGCTTGCTGGTCCTCGTGGTGGTTTGATCCTTTCTGCTGTGAATGATGAAGACATTTACAAAAAGTTAAATTCGGCAGTATTCCCAGGTGGTCAAGGTGGTCCTTTAATGCACGTTATTGCTGCTAAAGCGGTTGCATTTAAAGAGGCACTAGATCCTGAGTTCACCACTTACCAAGAGCAAGTTGTTGCGAATGCAAAAGTGATGGCAAAAACCTTCATTGAGCGTGGTTATGATGTTGTTTCTGGTGGTACAGACAACCACTTATTTTTGCTAGATCTAATCAGCAAAGATATGACAGGTAAAGATGCCGATGCTGCACTAGGTAAAGCTAACATCACAGTTAACAAAAACTCAGTACCAAATGATCCACGTTCACCATTTGTTACTTCTGGTTTACGTATTGGTTCTCCAGCAATCACCCGTCGTGGTTTTACTGAAACTGAGTCTATTGAGCTGACTAACTGGATGTGTGATGTGTTAGATGACATCACTAATGAAGGTACAATCGAGCGCGTTAAAAACCAAGTGCTTGAGTTATGTGCTAAGTATCCTGTTTACGGGTAATACTGTTTACAGGCAGTGCTGTTAACAGGAGTACTGCTGCATTTTTGTCTAGCAAAGATGCTTGTATGTTGTTAAATAATATTAGCGAGCATTTCAACATCAGCTTAGACATATCATCCATATGAACTAAGTAGGATAATCTTAATGATAAGGTTAACCTTATAAAGTAAATAGGATAAACTTTAATGGCTGTAAGTACTTTGTGCTTACGGCCATTTTATTTTTATTTCAGGAGCGAATATGCATTGCCCATTTTGTAGCGCGACAGATACCAAAGTGATTGATTCTCGTCTTGTGGCTGATGGCCATCAAGTCCGTCGTCGTCGGGAATGTACATTGTGCCATGAACGCTTTACCACCTTTGAAGGTGCAGAATTAGTCATGCCACGGGTCATTAAACAAGATGGCACCCGTCAACCGTTTGATGAAGATAAGCTACGTGGCGGTATGCTGCGTGCGGTTGAAAAACGTCCGGTATCGATTGATCAAATTGAACAAGCACTTTCTAAGATTAAATCGACCTTACGTGGTACAGGTGAGCGCGAGATTGACTCTGCAATGATTGGCAACCTGATGATGGAACAATTGATGGTATTAGATAAAGTAGCGTACATACGTTTTGCGTCTGTTTATCGCGCCTTTGAAGACGTTTCACAGTTTGGCGAAGCCATCGCTAAATTACAAAAGTAATTCCTGTTTCCATTTTTTATACCGCAGAGGCCATTTGCTGCGGCTATTTCAAGTAGGTGTCTATGTCTCAGTGGTCAGTAGTTGATGTTGAAATGATGAGCCTTGCCATTTCATTGGCAGAGAAAGGGCGCTATACCACGCGTCCAAATCCAAATGTTGGCTGTGTCATTGCTGTAAACGATCACATTATTGGTCAGGGGTACCATATTAAAGCGGGTGGCCCACATGCTGAAATTCATGCGCTTCAAGATGTACAGACGAAGCAAAATCAAACAAAACTATCATCGGCTACTGCTTATGTCACCCTTGAACCGTGCAGTCATTATGGCCGAACGCCGCCCTGTGCTTTAGCCTTAATCGAGGCAGGGGTTAAACGGGTTGTGATTGCTGAAGTGGATGCGAACCCACAAGTGGCTGGCAATGGAATCCGTTTATTAAAAGAAGCGGGCATTCAAGTCGACATAGGTTTGCTAACTGAGCAAGCTAAGCTATTAAACTTAGGCTTCACCAAGAAAATGACCACGGGTCTGCCTAGAGTTACGATTAAACTGGCAGCCAGTATTGATGGCAAAACAGCGCTTTCAAATGGTGTTTCCAAATGGATCACTGGACCTGATGCGCGCGCTGATGTTCAAAAGCTTCGCGCTCGTCATTGTGCCTTAGTGACAGGCGTTGAAACGGTATTGGCTGATGACCCCTCATTGAATGTGCGTTATGAACAACTTGGCAGCTTGAAAAACTCAGTTTCGGCCGCAGATCTACAACAACCTCTTAGGGTGATTTTAGATAGCCGCGCAAGGCTAACAAGTGAATTCAAATTATTTGATATCCCATCGCCTATCCTGTTGGTTTCTTGTGTCGACTATGCCGCAGAAGCAAGAGAAAAATTTAACAATCATGTTAGTTGTATCACTATTGCCGCAAATGAAGATGGACGCGTTGATTTACATGCGTTATTTACTTACTTAGGTAAACAATGCAACTCAGTTTTGATTGAATCAGGCGCATCCCTTGCGGGTAGCGTGTTAGATGCAAAGCTTGCTGATGAACTCTACCTTTATCAAGCAATGAAAATTTTAGGTAGTCACGGGCGTAATTTATTACAACTGAATGACTATCAAAGTATGGAACAAATTCCTGAGCTACAATTAGTCGATTCGCGCCGCATAGGTGCAGATCAACGTATGATATTTAGTCTCTAGCAGAATCAACTTGCTTAAATAGGCTGTAATTGCTGGCATGAGCAAGCACTGGCCAAGTTGATTAAATTGAACCGAAATTAATACAAGTGAGTCATTATGTTTACCGGCATTATTGAAGCCTTAGGCACATTAAGAAAAATCGAGCGTAAAGGTGATGATATACGCCTAAACGTAGCAAGTGGTCATCTGGATTTATCTGATGTGAAGTTAGGCGATAGTATTGCCACTAACGGTGTGTGTTTAACCGTGGTCCAATGCCTTGCTGACGGATACGTTGCTGACATTTCGGCAGAAACCGTGGCACTGACAGGCTTTGCTAATTATCACGTTGGTCAAAAAGTTAATTTAGAAAAAGCGGTATTGCCGACAACTCGCCTTGGCGGTCACATGGTCAGTGGTCATGTAGATGGCATAGCCGCTGTTGAGCAAAGAAGTGTCCGCGGAAAAGCGATTGAATTTTGGTTAGCGGCGCCAGCTGAGCTTGCTCATTACATTGCTCATAAAGGTTCAATTACCATCGATGGCGTTAGTCTGACAGTGAATGAAATAGATGGGCACCGCTTTCGATTAACGATTGTGCCGCATACAGCATCTGAAACAACACTTACAGCATTACAAGCGGGTGATAAGGTCAACATTGAAGTTGATTTAATTGCTCGTTATTTAGAGCGCTTAATGAATCCTGAAAAGCCAACAACTTCAGGTGGTGGGGTCACTATGGAAATGCTCGCCAACGCTGGATTTATGCGATAACCCTATTTTTACCCTTTATTGCAAATATCGGGAATAACAACACAAAGGTCTTAACATGGCACTACATAGTATAGAAGAGATCATCGAAGACATTCGCCAAGGTAAAATGGTTATCTTGATGGACGATGAAGACAGAGAAAATGAAGGCGATTTGATTATGGCTGCCGAAAAGGTGACGCCAGAAGCAATTAACTTTATGGCGACTTACGGCCGTGGTCTAATCTGTCAAACTATGACTAAAGAGCGTTGCCTGCAACTAAACTTGCCATTAATGGTGACCAATAATAACGCTCAGTTCTCGACAAACTTTACCGTGTCAATTGAAGCGGCAACCGGTGTTACAACAGGTATTTCAGCTCACGATCGCGCAGTGACAGTTCAAGTAGCAGTGGCAAAAGAGGCTAAAGCGGCTGACTTAGTTCAACCTGGACATATTTTTCCATTGATGGCACAAGATGGCGGTGTGTTAACTCGCGCAGGCCATACAGAAGCTGGCTGTGATTTATCGCGTTTGGCTGGACTTGAGCCGTCTGGAGTGATTGTTGAAATCCTCAATGATGATGGCACTATGGCGCGCTGTCCTGATTTAGAAGTATTCAGTGAAAAGCATGGTATCAAAATGGGAACTATCGCTGATTTGATTGAATATCGTAATACCAAAGAAACCACAGTTGTGCGCGAAGCAGAATGTAAATTGCCGACACGCTTTGGTGAATTTAACATGGTGACTTTCAGAGATACCATCGATAACCAATTACATTATGCGTTAGTTAAAGGAAACGTTGAAGAGAACAGTTTAGTACGCGTTCATTTACAGAATACGTTTAACGATTTATTACATTCAGAACGAGATCAAAAGCGCAGTTGGCCACTTGATAAGGCCATGGAACGTATAGCTTCAGAAGGCGGCGTTTTAGTCTTGTTAGGCCATGAAGAACATTCAAGTGAAATGCTAGCCAAAGTCAAAGCCTTTGAAGCTGAAGATAATGGTCAAGCACCCACAGCGGCTAAATGGGAAGGAACCTCTCGTAAAGTCGGTATCGGCTCACAAATTCTATCTAGTCTTGGTGTTAGCACAATGCGCCTATTGAGCTCACCGAAACATTACCATTCGTTATCAGGCTTTGGTTTAGAAGTTACTGATTACATTGCAGAATAATTCACTAATTTAGTGAAGTTAACATTTATCATTAATTGCACAGGACTCAGGGCATTTTGCTGTGGTATTATATCGCCACTTTTGCCCAGAGCTGGGTGCTTTAGCTAATTTAGGTAAGATAATGAACGTAGTTCAAGGTAATATCGAAGCAAAAAATGCCAAAGTGGCGATCGTTGTGTCGCGTTTCAACAGTTTTTTAGTTGAAAGTCTGCTTGATGGCGCAATAGATACACTAAAACGTTTTGGTCAGGTTGAAGATGACAACATTACTGTTGTTCGTGTTCCTGGCGCTGTTGAATTACCACTTGCTGCACGTCGTGTTGCTGCTTGTGGAAAGTTTGACGGTATCATTGCACTAGGTGCAGTGATTCGTGGTGGTACTCCGCATTTTGATTTAGTTGCAGGTGAATGTAACAAGGGTCTAGCTCAAGTTGCTTTAGAGTTTGATATCCCAGTTTCATTTGGCGTGTTAACCACAGATACTATTGAGCAAGCAATTGAGCGCTCTGGTACTAAAGCAGGTAATAAAGGCACAGAAGCTGCCCTTGGCCTACTTGAAATGGTTAACGTTCTGCAAGAATTAGAACAACAGTTGGTATAGTAGTAGGAAAAGTAATGAAGCCTTCAGAGCGCCGTAAGGCACGCCGTTTAGCTGTTCAAGCTATTTATTCGTGGCAATTAAGCAAGAATAACGTTGCTGATGTTGAACATGAATTTTTAACTGAGCAAAACATTAACGGTGTTGATGTAGCTTATTTTCGTGAATTGCTATCAGGTGTAGCCACGAAAGCAACTCAACTTGATGATCTTCTAAAACCTCACTTAGATCGTGATATTGAAGATGTATCCCCAGTTGAAAAAGCCATTGTGCGCTTAGCTGCATATGAATTAACTTATCGTAAAGATGTGCCATATAAAGTGGCTATCAACGAAGGTATTGAGTTAGCGAAAGCGTTTGGTGCCGACGACAGCCATAAGTTTGTCAATGGTATGCTAGATAAGCTTGTTACTCGCAAGTAATAAATGAAAACGGTATCTTCGGATACCGTTTTTGTATCACTCAGATACTTCTAAAAAACATATAGGTGGGCGGGCAACCGTACCAGATTTATCGTGAAAGAATTCCAAATTATTGAACAATTTTTCCGTGATAAAGGCCAACAGCGCCGTGATGTTCATATCGGTATTGGCGATGATTGCGCCATAGTGCAACCAGCAGAAAATAAATCCATCGCGATCTCTTGCGATACTCTCGTCGAAAATATTCACTTTTTGCCAACCATGCCAGCTCACGAGTTAGGCTATAAATCTGTGGCTGTTAATTTGTCAGATTTAGCCGCAATGGGCGCAGACCCTGCATGGATGACATTAGCGCTCACTTTACCTGATGTTGATAACCAATGGTTACAAGAATTCAGTGAGGGCTTATTTGAAGCTGCAGAATATTATAGCGTCAGCTTAATTGGTGGAGATACCACTCGTGGCCCTCGATGTATTAACATCACTATTCACGGTCAAGTACCTACCGGTAAAGCATTAACCCGTAGTGGCGCAAAAATCGGTGATTGGATTTATGTGACAGGCACGTTAGGCGATTCAGCCTTAGGTTTAGATGTATTGCTGGGCAACAAAGAAGTTGATCTGCAATATAAAGAATTTTTGATAAACCGACATTATCATCCAACGCCTAGAATTATTGCCGGTCAAGCTCTGCGTTCATTGGCTACCAGTGCCATTGATTTATCTGATGGATTAAATTCAGATATAAAGCATGTTTTAAAAGCCTCCAATGTCGGTGCGATTATTGATGTCAATGAATTGCCTTTATCCAAATCACTTCTTGAGTCTGTAGGTAAACATGAAGCAATTAATTACGCACTCACAGGCGGTGAAGATTATGAGCTATTATTTACAGTACCAGAAGCCCAGCGAGGCGCATTAGATACAGCCTTACTCCACGCCGGGGTTAAGTTTGTCAAAATAGGCCAAATTTGTGCCGGTGATAAATTACGACTTGTATCTGATGGACAACCTTTTGAGTTAGACGCGAAAAACTTTGAGCATTTTTAATGAAATTTTTATCTACTGATCCGGCAGTATTAAAGCTGTCTTTAAAAAATCCAGTACACTTCTTGGCGCTGGGTTTTGGTAGTGGTCTTGCTGCGAAAGCACCGGGTACATTTGGCACCCTTGCCGCTGTGCCATTGGTTTATTTAATGAGCCACTTAAGTTTGACTGCTTTTATTATTATTACTCTCATCAGCACGCTGGTGGGCTTTTATATTTGTGATAAAGCTGCAAAAGATATGGGCGTACATGATCATGGCGCCATTGTTTGGGATGAAGTTGCAGGCTTAATGATTACCATGATAGCTGCGCCTGCTGGGCTTATATGGCTTGTCATCGGTTTTGCATTGTTTCGTTTTTTCGATATCCTTAAACCTTGGCCTATCCGTTGGTTAGACGCAAAGGTTCATGGCGGATTTGGGATTATGATTGATGATGTCTTAGCTGGTATCTTTGCTCTAGTTTGTTTGCAGGCGATTTATTATTTCGTATAGAGCCATCTAAACAGTTATTGAAAGCAACATTACTTTCAGTAAATTAAAATTTCGTTTCAATAAGTAAAAAATAGAAAAGCCCACATTAAGTGGCTTTTTTGTTTGATAAATAAGTGCTAATTGCGGCTTGTTATCGAGCAAGATTGACTTAATCAGTGTAAAAGCTCTCGCGCATTTGCGAGTGCATTTTCAGTGATAACATCACCCGCCAGTAACCTTGCTAACTCACTGATGCGCTGCTCTTTATCAAGCGGTTTCATTTGAGTCTCAGTGCCACCACTTTTGGTAAACTTGTTCACTAACATATGTTGATGACCATTACCGGCAACTTGTGGTAAATGAGTCACACAGATAACTTGGGTCGATTCCCCCAAACTACGAAGCATTCGACCGACAACCGCTGCTGTCGGGCCAGAAATACCCACATCAACTTCATCGAATATTAATGTTGGGGTTGAAACTTTTCTAGCCGTGATGACCTGAATACCTAAGCCTATTCGAGATAACTCACCACCTGATGCCACTTTAGCAATAGGTTGTAAGGGCTGGCCTGGGTTGGTGGTTACTTGAAATTCTATTTGATCGCTGCCCATTAATGACTGTGACTCAGGATTAAAGTTAACCGCAATATTGAACTTGCCTTTAGGCATATTTAGCTCGTGTATTGACTGAGTTACCAGTTTATTGAGCTCTTTGGCATAACGTTGGCGGCTTTGGCTGAGTTTCTGTGCGTTTTTAATATAAGCGAGTTTACTGTCATCTAATTGTTGCTGAATCTCATCTAGACGGCTTGCATCGCTACTGAGCTCTGATAGTTCAGCTTTTAACTGCCCATGGTGCTCAGCTAGATATTCGGTCTGCACATGATGCTTGCGAGCCAGTTGCATTGCTTTAGATATTCGCTGCTCAAGAAAGGCAAAATGTTCAGGGTCTAACTCAATTCTACTGAGATAATCCTGCACTTCACTAGTGCTTTCTTGGACTTGTATTAAAGCTTCATTGAGCATTTCAGCAATGTTTTTAAGTGTAGGATCAAAGCTCTGTAAGCTGTCAGCGACTGTCACAGCGCGGTTAAGCAAAGATTCAATATTATGTTCGTCATCTTCACTGAGCAATTGGAGTGCGCTTTGACAACTTTCAATTAAGTCGGTGCCGTTTGCTAAGCGTTTATGTTCTTGCTCTATTTGTTCAAACTCGCCAGGTATTAAAGCAAACTCATCTAATTCTTCAACTTGATATTGCACCAGTTGTTTTCGTGCGATGCGCTCTTGTTGATTCTGTTGTAATTGTTTGAGTTCATTTTCAACATTTTTACAGCGCTGATAACTTTTAGTCACGCTATCAAGCAATAACTTATGATTGGCGTAGCTATCGAGTAGTGTGAGTTGATGTTCACTTTTTAGCATTGCGTGGTGTGCGTGTTGCCCATGGATCCCAACAAATAGTTGTCCAAGTGTTTTTAACTGCGAAAGTGGTACAGGGTTACCATTAATGTAAGCGCGAGAGCGCCCATCGGCACTGATGGTTCGACGTAATATACATTCATCTTCGACATCAAGATCGTTATCTTCAAGCCAGCGTTTGGCAAATGGCACATCATCTATTGTAAAGCGTGCGCTCACTTCAGCTTTATTGGCACCAGGTCTCACTGTATTGGCATCAGCGCGATTACCTAAGCATAAACCTAAGGCGTCTATTGCAATCGATTTACCCGCACCTGTTTCACCTGTAATGCTGGTCATGCCGGCTTTAAAGTCGAGTTCAAGAAAACGTACAATCGCGAAATTATTAATGCTTAATTGGCAAAGCATAATCAATCCTTGTGTGAATAATCATCAAACCACTGTATTTATAAACAGTTTACACTGTTTTTTTATACAGTAAAGTACTGGTTGTTGATTTCTGTTATGAGGATTTTAATCTCCATGTAAACAATAATATAAGCTGGCTCAGTTTATATTGTGGAGTAACTTCTCAATAATAGGCAGTGTAATAAAGGTGGCGATTGTACTGATTAAAATGCATTTAGCACTGGCTAAGCCATAGGTTTGATAGCGTTGGGCAAGTAAGTAAACACTCGCTGCAGTAGGAAGCGCCGCCAAAATAACGCCCATGATAAGCAACTCAGTATCAACATTAAAATACCGTAACAAGGCGTATGCGATAATGGGCTGAAATACCAGCTTTAACATATTTAGCACGGTCATTTCGATAGCAATGTGGTGTCTAGTTTCTGAGGGTTCTTCGCCGCCATGCATGGCTTTGGCTAACACCATACCGATTGCAAACAGCGCACACGGGCTAGATGTATTACCGATAAGTCGCATCATCACGCTTAGACTGTCAGGAATAGGGAGCTTAAGCGCTGAAGCTGCGACCCCAAGTACAGAGCCTATTACGATTGGATTACTGCTGAGTGCATTTAGCATGATAATAATGGGATGACGTTTTTGCTGCTTATTAATGTCGAGCTCCATGCTTACCATCACAAAGGCAAACATGACAATTGATAATAAACTGGCAATCGCAGCTGCTGTAATTGCATGGTTGTTTCCTGGATAGAGCATCATCATCAGAGGAATACCGATAAAGGCTGTGTTACCAAAACTGGTATTAAGCCCCCTGATAGCAGCTAATGCAGGTTGCTTTTTATCAGCTGATAACGAGATGACAGCTGTGACAAAATAGGTAACGAGCATTGTAATGCCAAATGATGCAATAAACCCCCATTGTAAAATTTCATCAATGTCAGTTTCGGCTAAGGCAATAAACAGTATTGCAGGGAAGGCAACATAGTAAACATATTCATTAAGGGTAAAGTCAGTATCATGTGGCAAGACTTTAAGCTTTTGTATAATAAAGCCTAAAAGCATGATTCCGAAAACGGCAATAAGAGGGGTAAGAATACTGGGCATCCCTCAATCCTTGTTAATGAGTAAAGTGATAATGATAGGCGCTAGTCGTGAGTGTTTTGCGATTCAAGCATAAAATACTCAATCATAATGTTGTAAATATTAAGGTGAAACTAATCGAGCGCAACCTTCAATAGCTTGTAGGTAATACAAGAAGTTTTGGCTGTAAGTTGAATGAGTCATAGCCTTTAATTTCGATTCTATTAAATGAGTCTACTTGAAATAACGTAAAAGAAAATGCGATTAAGGTCTTACTTTAGATGATAAAAACCTTCAAAGAAGTAAAGGGAGTGTTGCTGGCATCACTCCCACTATTAACTCTGATTAAACAGCGTCCCTTTTAGCTATTTACTGAGCGCTAATGCCAATATTTGATACACCAGCATCGACAATTTCTTTGCGTAACTCTTTAATAAATTCAGCAGATATTTTTGGATTAGCTTCAACAATATCCAACAACATCCCTTGAAGCTCTTTCTCTTCTTTCATAACAGGATGATTGAAAACAAACTCTTCGACTACTTCTTCGTTTAGCTCGTCTTGAAGTTCTTCAACACTGATTGCTTCGATATAATTGGCTACAGTGCTTGAAGACAGTTTACTGATGTTAGTAATATCTTCTTCTATTTTACCTTGAATGCCGCCTAGAAGCGTTGTTAATGCCACTGCTGCGTCCATTGCTGGATAGACACCGTATGCTTCAAAGTCACTTGGCTCAGGCGTGTTGTCTTCAAGACGTTGTAAATGGATATCGTAGTTAAATTTAAGTTTTTTATCGTACTGAGATTGCCAAAGCAAATCTAATACAGTGCTGAGCATTTTTGGCTCGCCAAATTCACATACTTCAGAAAAAAGTTGGTAGTTTGGCAGCATACGCTGACAAAGTGCAGTCGCAAATAATTGCTTTTGAGGTAAAGATAACGCTTTTAAACGTTTAAAAAAGCCGGGTTGATTACTCATTGGGAACATCCGCTGATAACTGTGATATCACTTGATTTGCTGCTGATTCTACCTTAGTTAGCTCGTCAAGTAACTCTAGTATTTCCGGTTCTAGATCATCAAGGCTGATTTTTTTCTTCAGTGATGACTCTATCTCTTGGCAAAGCTTTTGGGTATTGGGAACGCCGCAGTAACAACTGGCGCCATGTAACTTGTGTACCGTTTGTATCATGAGTTGATGATCCGCATTTTTGATGGCGGTTTCGATGTCTATGATAGTGCTAGGTAATGAGTCCACAAGCATTTGCAGCATTTCAATTGCCAAGTCTGGTTTTTGATTGGTTTGAGCTAAGCATAGTTCCCAATTCAAGGTGTGCATATCAAAGTGGGTAAACTTAGGTTTATTGATCCAGCGATTAATCACCCCCTTTAGCGCTGCTTCATCAATCGGTTTTGGCAAATAACCATCCATACCACTACCTAAAATCAATTCTCGTTCTTCCGCAATGGCGTGAGCTGTGACCGCAATAATTGGCGTATTTCTATTTTGTGACTCTTGGCGAATATATTTGGTTGCAGTAATGCCATCGGTGCCAGGCATTTGAATGTCCATAAAGATGACATCAAAGGATTGTTGTTTAGCGTATTTGACCGCATCATCACCGTTATTGACAGAAATGACATTAACGACAATTTCTTTTAGCAATGTGTCGATGAGTTTTAGGTTGGCAATGTTGTCATCAACAGCGAGCACGCTTAAATTCTTGCGCTCGAAAACAACCTCTTGGCTAACTTCTGTTAATAACGCCGTTTGGGTTGGCGGATGGATAAGCTGATTGGCTAAATCATAGTCACTGATTGGCATGCTCATCAAAATATCAGTATTAGGGCGTAATGCCTGATTGAGTATTTCTTGTTGTTCTATGCAGTCATGGAGCAAAACTAAGCAAGCCGTTTTTTCTCTGGCAATTTTTAAGAACTCGAGTAATTGTTCGTTATCATTAAAGCCATGACAACTAATCAAAATATAGTCGTAGTGAATTTTGCTTGACGAAAGTGTTGACGCTAAATGGTTAACTTGACCTACAGAAGTTAAATGTAAGCCCCATGCCTCAAAGCGACGATTGAACATATCTCGGGTCAATTCACGAGCTTCAAACAATAATAGCGTTTTATCACGAAGGGAGTCTAAATGAATCACTTCGCCAATATGGAATTGGCTAAGTTCTAGCGGCAGCATAAACCAGAACGTGGACCCTTTGTTTGGCGTGGATGTAAACCCAATTTGACCGCCCATTTGGTTTATTAAGCGCTTGGTAATGACGAGCCCAAGCCCAGTTCCGCCAAAGCGTCGCGAGATTGAAGAGTCAGCTTGACCAAATGCCTGGAATAAATATTCTTGCTGGCTTTCATCAATACCGATGCCGGTATCTATGATTTCACAACGCAAGGTAATGTTTTCATCTTTTTGGCCAACAAGATGAATCTTTAATACCACACTACCTTGGTCGGTAAATTTAATCGCGTTGCCGATTAAGTTTGTCATGATTTGGCCAACACGCATGGCATCGCCGCTGACACTTTCTGGTACGTTATCATCTATATCAATGACTAATTCGATTTTTTTCTCTTGAGCGCTACCCGATACAATACTGACCGTCTCAGAAATGGTTTCTCTTAATGCAAATGGCATTTTCTCAAGCACCATTTTACCCGCTTCAAGTTTAGAGAAATCAAGAATGTCGTTAATGATACCGAGTAAGTTACTGGCACTGCGCTCAATGGTTTTGATGTAGTCAAGCTGACTTGAATGCAAAGGGGTTTTGATTAACTGCCTAGAGAAACCAATCACACCATTAAGCGGTGTGCGTAGCTCGTGAGACATGTTTGCTAAGAACTCTGATTTTATTCGACTGGCTTCTAATGCGCGTTTTTTAGCTAAGTCTAATTCAACGTTTTGAATTTCAATTTGTTCTAAGGTTTCACGTAAATCAGAAGTTGCTTGATCGATATTTTGCTGCATTTCATCATGATATTCAGATAAGGAGCTCGCCATGGCATTGATACCACGTTTCAATAAATCAAGCTCGCCAATAAGCTGGCCATCTAATCGAGTATCAAGTTTGCCTTCGCGAATTTTAGCCACCACTCGTACCATTTCAGTAATAGGGTAGTTAACGTGTTTTACTAATCTAAACGTGAAAAATAAGTTCAACTGCACACCAATCAAAACGATGACAAATGCCGCTATCGCAGCGCGATGCTGCTCGAGTAAGGCGTTTTCCTTATTCAACAATATCGAGATATAACCCAAGATCTGCTGACCTTCAGCATTGGTTATCGTAGGGGGGACGGTTTTTGCTGGAGAAGCTGTAGCGATATAATTGGTATTTTGTTGATTGATGCCAGTATGGGAAATAATGGGTACACGGATCACCATAGTGTCATCAATGGTTTCGTACTGACTAGCAATCAGTGACTCAAGCGCTCTGGTATAGCGCATACTTTCAAAATCTTTGTGATAATGGGAGGTGACGAATAATTGGTTATCATTGTCAAAAATCGCAATTGAATGAATTAAAGATGAGTTACTCAGCTGCGATGCTGCCAGTAATCGTTTGCTGGCTTCTCTGTCTTCAGTCGCTAAGCCAAACTCACTGGCAATGGCCAAAGGTTCGACAATACTTCGACCTTGGGCTATTAAGGTTTCTTCAAGTTCATAAAAACGGTTTATGGTGAAGTAACTTCCAAGTAGAATACCCACCATAACAGTAGGCGCTAACGCAAGTACGAGCACCCAAGAACGGAGGCTGTATTTGGTCATGTTGTTAGCAGTATTCATCGTGAAGTTATTATTCCTAAAGACTTTTATTCATTATGTTGTCTAGATTGCCAGAAATACAGCACTCTTGACTAGTGATTTATTCAAAACCAGAGGCCAAAATGGCGCAATTTTTTAAAGCAAAACCAAACAAGACTAAGCAGTTATCAGCAAAGTTGAGTTTAACGGTAACACAACTCGATCACCTCGGTGCAGGTATTGCACAACATAACGGGAAAGTCGTGTTTGTACCGGGTGCGCTTCCTGGTGAAACAGTGACAGCTCAATTGACTGAGCAAAAGAAAAAATATGCCAAGGCCAAATTATTTAAGGTTGATAAACCAGCACCTCATCGCGTAAACGCTCAATGCCCACATTATCAGCAATGTGGAGGCTGTGATTTACAGCATATGGACATAGAAGCACAGCGTGACCATAAACAATTAGCGTTAACCAATTTAATGAGTAAATTGGCCATTAATGTCGATTCAACGATGGTAGCTGACGCTGTCATCGGTGAAGAGTGGCATTATCGACGTCGTGCTCGTTTAGCGACATTATTTGATAAAAAAACCAAGAAATTACAACTAGGGTTTCGGGCTGCTAATAGCAGTGACATTGTTCAAATTAAGCAGTGTGACGTACTTGCTAAGCCTCTATCAGCATTAATTACGCCGTTTACAAAACTGCTCAATCAATTACAGGCTAAAACGACCTTAGGCCATTTAGAACTCACAGAAGCTGAGAACGGTTTGTTTGCTGTATTGCGAATAACTAAAGCATTAAAACCCGCTGATGAGCAATTACTGATTGATTTCGCTGCATCGCATAACATTAACTTGCTTGTGCAAGATAATGATAGTCAAGTTCATGGGTTATATTCAGTGCCGTCAAATACAGTTTCAGATGATACAGCATCAGACCAAGCAGGAATTGAATTGCCGCAATACAGTTTAGCTGATGGGCAAGTGGATTGCCGCTTTAGCCCAGGTAATTTTGTTCAGGTTAATGCCGATATTAATCAACGAATGGTTGCGCAAGCTATTGAATGGCTAGCCCCCCAAGCGAATGAGCGTATTTTAGATTTATTTTGTGGTGTTGGTAACTTTAGTTTGCCACTGGCTACCAAAGCTGCAGATGTTATTGGTGTTGAAGGCGTACCTGAAATGGTGGCTCAAGCAAAACAAAATGCACTGGATAATAATTTAACCAATTTAAGTTTCTTTCATGCCGATTTGAGCGCTGATTTATCAGAAGCATCGTGGCTTGGACGTATCGATAAGTTACTGCTTGATCCTGCCAGAGCAGGGGCATATGAAAGTTTACAATGGCTTTCTAAAATGAAGCCTAAGAAGGTCGTTTATGTGTCGTGTAATCCAGCAAGTTTAGCCAGAGACAGTCAAGTATTGATAGATCAAGGCTATAAACTAAAACAATTGATGATGCTCGATATGTTTCCTCAAACACATCATATTGAAGCCATGGCCTTGTTCGAAATAAAGTGAATCATCGCTTAGGTGTACTATGTGTTGCCTGTAGAACATTCGTTAGTAACTTGATGCTTTATTATTGATATCTGATATACGCTAATCTTGTTTTAACTAGAAAACGATGAAACATTGTACTGATATCGGTTTTTTCAGTAAGAATTTGTAAAATGATTAATAATAATTTGACATAGATTACTGAACATTCAAGATGATTCTTTTGTAATAATGTAGAGCGCATCTGCAATAACCAGTTTATTGAACTTTTAAGCTGGTTTGTTAGTACTGGTAGCAATTAGGTACCAATAAGGAAGTTAATTATGGTCTCAGTTCGAGAAGCACATTTTAATTCAGCCGATTTCAATATCGACGAATGGGTGACGCGTTATATTGATAATGCCGAGGAAGCCCAAATGTTGCTGGATCTTATTAAACAGTTAGATGCGCTGCCAACTCCTTCACCTGATGTACATCGCGGTTTATTAGATCGTGCTCGCGAAATGGTCGAAATCCTTGCGCCTTTAAACATGGACATCGAAACGCTCCAAGCCTCTTTGTTATTCATCGTTCATGATGAAGGCATTTTGTCGATTGAAGATATTGAAGAAAAATTCGGTAAAAATTTAAGTAAGCTTGTCGCCAGTGTGGTGACAATGGAAGCGATTGGGGCATTAAAAGTCAGCCAAGATTCTCGTACTGCAGAGCCGCAAATAGACAATATTCGAAAAATGCTTTTGGCAATGGTAGAGGATGTTCGTGCTGTAGTGATAAAACTTGCTGAGCGTTTGCGTTTACTTCGAGAAATTAAAAATGTCGATGAAGAAACGCGTGTGCTTGTAGCCCGTGAAGTCGCAGACATTTATGCGCCATTGGCAAACCGATTGGGTATAGGTCAACTTAAATGGGAGTTAGAAGATATCTCATTTCGCTATCTTCACCCCGTTGTCTATAAAGATATTGCGAAACAGCTCGACGGTAAGCGTGTCGACAGGGAAGTATTTGTTGATAAATTTGTGACCCAGTTACAAGAGCGATTAGATGCTGATCAGATCCGCGCTAAGGTCTATGGCCGTCCAAAGCATATCTACAGTATCTGGCGCAAAATGAAAGGCAAAGATCTTAAGTTCGATGAACTGTTTGATGTACGTGCAGTGCGTATTGTCACAGACCGACTTCAGGATTGTTATGGCGCATTAGGTGTCGTTCATACGCTTTGGCATCATATCCCACGTGAATTTGATGACTATGTGGCTAATCCTAAACCCAATGGCTACCAGTCAATTCATACCGTCGTCGTAGGCCCTGAAGGTAAAACGGTCGAAATCCAAATCCGTACAGAAGCCATGCACCAAGATGCTGAGCTTGGCGTTGCAGCGCACTGGAAGTATAAAGAAGGCACAGCTGGTGGTAAGCAAAGTGGCTATGAAGAGAAAATTAACTGGTTACGTAAAATTTTACTCTGGCAAGAAGATGTTGCTGAAACCGGCAATTTAGTTGAAGAAGTACGTAGTCAGGTTTTTGAGGACCGAGCATATGTTTTTACCCCTAATGGCGAAGTGGTTGATTTACCGCTAGGGTCAACGGTGCTTGATTTTGCTTATTATATTCACTCGCATGTGGGACATAAGTGCATTGGCGCTAAAGTGGATGGTCGTATCGTGCCGTTTACTTATCAAGTCGAAACGGGTGAACGCATTGAAATTATTACCTCAAAGCATCCTAACCCAAAACGTGATTGGTTAAACCCTAATTTAGGCTACATTAAGTCGTCGCGTTCACGCTCTAAAATCCAACATTGGTTCAAGCAACAAGATCGCGATAAAAATATGGTTGCAGGTAAAGAATTACTTGAAGCTGAATTGACGCGAGTATCGTTAAAAATTAAAGATGCTCAAGTCGCGGTAGAACGATTTAACATGAACAGCATGGACGACATGTTAGCAGCAATTGGCGGTGGCGATTTACGTCTTAATCAAGTGGTTAACTTTATTGAAACCAGCTTGCGTAAAGAGCCAAATTCAGAGCAAGAAATTGTTGAAGAAATCATTAAACGCTCGCATACCAGAGCGCCTCGTAAAGGTAAGGGGCAAGTTGAAGTGAATGGTGTGGGTAATCTACTCAGCCATATTGCCAGCTGTTGTAAACCGGTTCCTGGTGATGAAATCTTCGGCTATATAACAATGGGACGCGGCGTGTCGGTTCACCGCAGTGATTGCGCACAAGTGAAAGAGTTAATGCGCGCTCATCCAGAAAGAAGTGTTGAAGTGGTGTGGGGCGAGAATTATTCTGGTGGTTATCGGATTAAGGTTCAAGTCAGTGCCCATGACAGAAGCGGTTTATTACGTGATGTGACTACCGTGTTGGCAGCAGAAAAGTCGAATGTGATGGCGATGAGCTCTACATCAGATGAAAAGAATCAAACTGCAGCGGTAGATCTGGAGCTTGAACTTTATAATCTCGATGGCTTGTCCCGTATATTAGTTAAGCTTGGCCAAATTGAAGGCGTAATAGAAGCAAGACGTCTATAAAGATTAAAGCTTGTAATAAGCTCGTTGTTAATTGAGGTGGTAAATCATTAGGTTTACCACCTTTTTGTTTAATCCCGCTCATTAATTGGATATTTCCCCATGCCAAAAGGCCAATCGAAAACTGACAATATTATCCAACCGCTTTTAACCATCATGGAAAAGCTGCGAGATCCTGAAACTGGTTGCCCATGGGACAAACAGCAAAACTTTAAGACGATAGTGCCTTTTACCCTCGAAGAAGCATATGAAGTTGCAGATGCAATCGAACAAGCTGACTTTGACTCCTTACCTGATGAATTAGGTGACTTGTTATTTCAAGTGGTGTTTTATTGTCAGTTAGCGAAAGAGCAGGGCATGTTTGACTTTTCAACCGTGGTCGAGAAGATTTGTGACAAGCTGACGAGGCGTCACCCTCATGTGTTTCCTACTGATAATACAGATTCTGCTCTTGTAAGTGCTGAAAAGGTTAAACAATCTTGGGATGCGATAAAGCAGTCTGAGCGAGAGCAAAAACAGCAGTTTTCATTATTGGCTGATATTCCTGTCACTCTACCCGCAATGAACCGCGCAATTAAGATTCAAAAAAGGGTGGCCAAGGTCGGGTTTGATTGGCCTGATTTAGCGCCTGTGGTGGCGAAAGTGCACGAAGAAATAGGTGAGGTGATGGAAGAAGCAAAGCACCTTA
This sequence comes from Shewanella sp. 10N.7, assembly GCF_020806285.1. Classification (NCBI taxonomy): domain Bacteria; kingdom Pseudomonadati; phylum Pseudomonadota; class Gammaproteobacteria; order Alteromonadales; family Shewanellaceae; genus Shewanella; species Shewanella sp. 10N.7. Next base: position 19,292 of record NZ_JAJGZS010000007.1, on the reverse strand, counting down.
ATACTGAGCCAGAAAAGTACCACGAGCGAGTGGTTGATGAAATGGGCGACTTGTTATTTGCCGTTGCAAACATGGCAAGGCATTTAGGCGTAGAGCCAGAACAAGCCTTAAGACAAGCTAATCAAAAATTTGAACGACGTTTTCGAGGCGTAGAAGCGTGTGCCGAGCAAAGTGGTAAATCAATCGATGAACATTCTTTAGAAGAGCTAGATGCATACTGGGACAAGGTTAAACAGCAGGAAAAAGCAAAATAACTTTTGCAAAGTAAAGCTGATGCTAATGGTGACTTCATTGTTAGTTGGTTTAATCGCATTGTAGCGATAACTGCGGTTATGTTATTAATCTAAAAATCGCATTGAATGAAGCTGTTGGCTAATTAAACGTTATTAACGCAATTTTATGAGTTTATTGTTTGTTGTTATCGGGCTAATTTGGTAGAATGTCGCCCCGTCCTAGTGCTTTCTTACAAGCACGTATTTTTCAAACTCACATTCTCAGGTTCAGCATGACTACAAGGTATATCTTCGTAACTGGTGGCGTTGTTTCATCACTAGGTAAAGGCATTGCAGCAGCATCTCTAGCAGCAATTTTAGAGGCGCGTGGCCTCAATGTAACCATTATGAAACTGGACCCATACATTAACGTTGATCCAGGAACCATGAGTCCAACTCAGCATGGTGAAGTTTTCGTTACTGAAGACGGTGCTGAAACTGATTTAGATTTAGGTCATTACGAACGTTTTATTCGCACCAAAATGAATCGTCGTAATAACTTCACTACAGGCCGAATTTATGAGCAAGTGCTTCGTAAAGAACGTCGTGGTGACTATTTAGGCGCAACTATTCAGGTCATCCCGCATATTACTAATGCGATTAAAGAAAAAGTGCTTGAAGGTGGTGAAGGCCATGATGTTGCTATCGTAGAAATCGGTGGCACAGTGGGTGATATTGAATCACTACCTTTCTTAGAGTCTATTCGTCAATTAAGTGCTGAGCTAGGACGTGATCGCACTTTATTCATGCATTTAACCTTAGTGCCATTCTTGGGCGCTGCGGGTGAAATTAAAACCAAGCCAACACAGCACTCTGTAAAAGAGTTACGCTCAATTGGTATCGCACCAGACGTTTTAGTTTGTCGTGGTGACCGCGCAATTCCTGCAAACGAAAAAGCGAAAATCTCGTTATTCTGTAATGTAGAAGAAAAAGCGGTTATTTCATTAAAAGATGTAGACAGTATCTACAAGATCCCAGCTTTACTTCGCTCACAAGGCCTTGATGAATTAGTGATCAAGCGTTTTGGCATTGATTGTAAAGAAGCTGATTTATCAGAATGGGAAAATGTTATTTACCAAGAAGCTAACCCAACTGGTGAAATCACCATTGGTATGGTGGGTAAATACATTGAATTACCTGATGCATATAAGTCAGTTAATGAAGCATTAAAACATGCAGGTCTAAAAAACCGCGTTACAGTAAACATTCAATATGTAGACTCACAAACTGTTGAAGCCAAAGGTGCAGAAGTCTTAACTGGCTTAGACGGCATTTTGGTTCCTGGTGGTTTCGGTGAGCGTGGTGTTGAAGGTAAGATTTTTGCGGCTCAGTACGCACGTGAAAACAACATTCCTTACTTCGGTATTTGTTTAGGTATGCAAGTTGCGCTTATCGAGTTTGCTCGTCATGTTGCTAAACTTGAAGATGCCCATTCTACTGAGTTTAACTCTAAAACTGAGCACCCAGTGATTGGTTTGATCACTGAGTGGATCAATGAAGAAGGTAATGTTGAAACTCGCCATGAAGAGTCTGACTTAGGCGGCACAATGCGTTTAGGTGCCCAGCTATGTCATTTAGCTGAAGGCACAAAAGCTGCTGCAGCTTATAACTCGAATACCTGTGTTGAGCGTCATCGTCACCGTTTTGAAGTGAACAACAACTACGTTGAGCGTTTAGAGAAAGCGGGACTGATATTCAGTGGTTTATCATCTGATCGCAAGCTAGTCGAAATGATTGAGTTACCAAACCACCCTTGGTTTGTTGCTGGTCAATTCCACCCAGAGTTCACCTCAACACCACGTGATGGTCACCCTTTATTTGAAGGCTTTGTAGCAGCAGCTGCAGCGCATCAAAAAGGTGAAGCAAGCTAAATAACGAAAGCCATTGATGACTCCATCAATGGCTTTTTTTTCATGGCAGATTCCAACTTGGTACTTTGATAGTTGAAGCATCAAGATAATAGGTCTATGCTATGTATCAAGTTGACAGTTAATTACCAAACTGAAAGTGAAATACCAATAATCAATCTTCAATACTAAGAATGTTGCTGATTAATGGTATTGATTTTCTATTTTAATTTTATCTTACATTTATCGAGGAAGTTATGGCTAACATTATTAATGTCATTGGTCGCGAAATCATGGATTCACGCGGTAACCCAACGGTTGAAGCTGAAGTGCATCTTGCAGATGGTTCTATCGGTATGGCTGCAGCACCATCAGGTGCATCTACTGGTTCTCGTGAAGCGTTAGAATTACGTGATGGCGATAAAGCGCGTTACTTAGGTAAAGGTGTATTAAAAGCGGTTGAAGCCGTTAATGGCCCAATCGCAGAAGCGTTAAAAGGTAAAGATGCATTGGCTCAAGCTGAACTTGACCAAGTCATGATTGACCTAGATGGCACTGAAAACAAAGCTAAGTTTGGCGCAAACGCTATCTTAGCAGTATCTTTAGCTGCAGCTAAAGCAGCAGCAATTTCAAAGAAAGTTCCTTTATACGCACATATTGCTGACTTAAACGGCACTCCAGGTGTTTACTCTATGCCATTACCTATGATGAATATCATCAATGGTGGTGAGCATGCTGATAACAGCGTAGATATCCAAGAATTTATGATTCAACCTGTTGGCGCAGCTAACTTCCGCGAAGGTTTACGTATGGGTGCTGAAGTATTCCATAGTTTAGCGAAAGTACTTAAAGCTGATGGTCACTCTACAGCTGTGGGTGATGAAGGTGGTTTTGCACCAAACCTTCCATCAAATGCATCTGCTTTAGCTGCAATTAAAGTGGCTGTTGCTAATGCTGGCTACGAGCTAGGCAAAGACATCACCTTAGCGATGGATTGTGCTGCATCAGAGTTTTTTGATAAAGAAGCCAATATCTACGATCTTAAAGGTGAAGGTAAGAAATTCACTTCAGAAGAGTTTAACTACTTCTTACAAGATTTGACGAAAGAATACCCAATCGTTTCTATTGAAGATGGTCTAGATGAGTCTGATTGGGAAGGTTTTGCGCATCAAACTAAATTGATGGGTGACAAAATCCAATTGGTTGGTGACGATTTATTCGTAACGAACACTAAGATTTTAAAACGTGGTATCGATAACGGTATTGCTAACTCAATCTTAATTAAGTTCAACCAAATCGGTTCACTGACTGAAACTTTAGCAGCAATCAAAATGGCTAAAGATGCAGGCTTCACTGTTGTCATTTCTCACCGTAGTGGTGAAACTGAAGACGCAACCATTGCTGATTTAGCTGTTGGTACTGCTGCAGGTCAAATCAAAACGGGTTCTTTAAGCCGTAGTGACCGTGTTGCTAAGTACAACCAATTACTTCGTATCGAAGAAGCATTAGGTGAAAAAGCACCTTACAACGGTCTTAAAGAAGTGAAAGGCCAAGCTTAATCTTTACTAAATCTTAAAAAGGCCACCACTAGGTGGCCTTTTTTGTTGTACTATAGCGTTACTATTACTAATAATTATCGCTGATAACCGATTTATGAAACGACTTTTACTATTACTGATTATCTTAGTAGGCTTGTTGCAGTATCGACTTTGGTTAGGCGAGAACAATCTTTCCCAGTATATGAATCTGCAAAAGCAGATTGCCAGTCAGCAAGAAAGCAACGATAAACTCATCGCCCGTAACCAAGTGCTTAAAGCCGAAATTATCGATCTAAAAAGTGGCACAGAAGCCATTGAAGAGCGTGCTCGTAACGAGCTGGGTATGGTCAAAGAAGGTGAGACTTTTTATCGCGTTGTTGGAAATAACCCTCGTAATAATTCAACTTTCGGTCAGTAATTTATATGAATTCTGCAAAGCAATCAGTTGTAGCAATTGTACCTGCTGCAGGTATTGGCGCCAGAATGGGCGCATCTATTCCCAAACAATATTTAATGCTCGGTGAACAAACTATTTTAGCCCACACGTTAGACAGTTTAATTTCGCATCCAAATATCAGTAAAGTCATTGTAGCACTGCATCCCGAAGACGAGTTTTTTGCCAACCTTAGCCAAGCTAATCATGCGAAAGTCATGACCGTGATTGGTGGTAATGAACGTGCTGATTCTGTTCTTGCAGCCTTAAACGAACTAAGCGTTAATCAAGTAAATGCAACGGGTGATACATGGGCGTTAGTGCATGACGCAGCAAGACCTTGCCTGACTCAAACTGATATCGATAAGCTTCTACAGTCTCGCCAGCATCACCCTCAAGGTGCAATATTGGCCATGCCAGTTCGAGATACGATGAAAAGAAGTATCGTTGCTAAAGAGGCCAACTCAGCTCAAGTTGCAGAAACTGTGTGTCGAGAAAACCTATGGCATGCCTTAACACCGCAGTTATTTCCTTGTCAGCAACTTAAGAACAACTTAGTAGCAGCACTTGAGCAAGGCGTACAAATTACTGATGAAGCCAGTGCTATGGAATGGGCGGGTGTAAATCCTGGGTTAGTATCAGGTAGAGCTGATAATATAAAGGTTACACATCCTGACGATTTACAATTGGCTAAGTTGTTTTTAGCCAACATTCAGTCGCTTTAAATAGGGTGAGTTAATTAATAATAGTAAATTCATAAAAATATTGTGCAATAACAGTCATATAATAAACGGTAATCTAAGATAATGAATATTCGAATTGGCCATGGGTTTGACGTACATAAGTTTGGAGGTGATAAGCCACTGATTCTTGGCGGCGTTACAGTTCCGTATGAGACAGGCTTAATAGCCCACTCTGATGGTGATGTTGTTTTGCACGCTATTTCAGATGCTATTTTAGGGGCGATGGCAATGGGGGATATTGGTAAGCATTTCCCTGATACCGATGCGGAATTTGCAGGAGCTGATAGCCGTGTATTACTAAGGCATTGTTTTAATCTAGCCAAACAGAAACAGTTTGTTATTGGTAATCTCGATGTCACTATTATTGCCCAAGCACCGAAAATGTTACCGCATATTCAAGCGATAAGAATGTGTTTAGCAGAAGATTTAGAAACCGATATTGAAAATATTAACGTTAAAGCCACGACTACAGAAAAGTTAGGATTTACAGGCCGTAAAGAAGGTATAGCGGTTGAGTCTGTCGTCTTAATGAATAAACTGGTATAAACCTGCCCGTTAAGATTTACCTTTTAAACTTTTATCTGTGTAAGTTAGCCATTTGCTTGATGAGTTAGCCGCTTACTATAAATTGATTTCATACTTTGAGAATAAAACATGAGTTCGTTACATTACCTTTTTGATAAACCCACCTGCACTGCAGATTTACGCACTTTTAATAGTGATTTTATCGTGAAGGAAATGCTGCCTTTTAGCCCAACAGGCGAAGGTGAGCATCATATGATCCATGTTCGCAAAGAAGGCCTGAATACAAATCAGGTCGCTGAAATTCTAGCAAAGTTTGCCAAAGTGCATCAAAAAGAAGTGACTTATGCAGGTCAAAAAGACAGAAATGCAGTGACTGAGCAGTGGTTTGGTGCGCGCATACCAGGTAAAGAAACCCCAGATTGGCAATCGTTATCAACGCCTGTTGATGAAGTTTCTGTTGGGAATGTCAATGATGAAACTCATCAGAATCAAACTCGATTGACGATTCTGTCTAGTCAGCGACACAGTAAAAAATTACGCATCGGTGCATTATTAGGTAATCGCTTTGAGCTGACATTACGTAATGTGTCAGATAAAGATGCCCTTGAAAAGCGCATTCAACAAGTCATGGAAACTGGCGTTCCTAATTACTTTGGTGAACAACGTTTTGGCCATCAAGGTAAAAACTTAATCTTTGGTCAACAAATGCTGGCTGGTAAAAAAGTGAAGGATCGCAAAAAGCGTAGTATCTATTTATCGGCTGTAAGATCGAATGTATTTAATCAGGTAGTTTCTTATCGATTACACCATCACAGTGTTGCGCCCCTTACGGGAGATTGCGTTATGCTTGCAGGTAGTAAAAGCTTTTTTGTGGCTGAAAAGTGGGATCCAGCAACGTTAAAGCGTTTGTCTGATAATGATATTCAATTATCTGCGCCATTGTGGGGACGAGGCTCGGTACTTCCTCAAGCTGATGCAGCGTTAGTAGAACAAACTGCATTAGCAGAGCTAACCCAAGATTTAACCGGTCTTGAACAAGCAGGTTTAGAACAGGAACGCCGCCCATTATTGCTTAAGCCACAAGCAATGAAGTATCGATTTGAACAGGACAGTTTAGTTATCGAATTTATTTTACCTGCAGGAAGTTACGCGACATCCGTTCTTCGAGAGTTACTGGATTATCAAGATGTGCAAGAAGTGCAACGTCAACAGATGGTTGCTGAGCAAAATGCACTGATACAGCAACAAAAACTTGCCGAAGCTACAGCAACGAACCAAGAGTCTAACTCGTGATTAATATACTTGTCAGTAATGATGACGGTGTAACAGCACCAGGGATTAAAGCGTTAGCTGAAGAATTAGCCCAAATTGCGAATATTACGGTTGTCGCACCTGATCGTAATTGTTCAGCCGCAAGTAATTCTTTGACCTTGACTAATCCATTAAGAATTAATAACTTAGAGAATGGTTATATTGCAGTTAATGGAACGCCATCTGATTGTGTTCATTTAGCGATTAGAGAGCTGTGCGAAATTGAGCCTGATATTGTTGTTTCAGGCATTAATGCTGGCGCTAACATGGGTGATGATACCCTTTATTCTGGCACTGTTGCCGCAGCAACTGAAGGTCGTTTCTTGGGGTTACCTGCTATTGCAGTCTCCCTTGTGGGTAAAGAACTTATCCATTATCGAAGCGCCGCAATATATGCCGCTAAAATTGTCCAAGGACTACTTGAACACCCGATTGATAGCGATCAGATTTTGAATGTAAATGTTCCTGACTTACCTTTAGAGCAAATAAAGGGCATGAAAGTCACTCGTTTAGGTTCAAGACATAAAGCTGAAGGAATGATCAAAGCCCAAGATCCTGCTGGGCGTGATATCTATTGGCTTGGCCCGCCAGGAAAAGAACAAGATGCGAGCGCAGATACTGACTTTGGTACAGTTGAACAAGGTTACGTGTCCATTACGCCGCTAACCGTCGATTTAACTGCATATAACCAGCTTGCTGGTCTAGAGAACTGGATAAACAAATTATGAGTCAGGTAGCCTCAACTGTAGCTATCAATTTAGCGAGAAAACTGCATGAAGCAGGCATCAGCAATAGCGCCGTATTAGAGGCTGTGTCTAATACGCCAAGAGAGTTGTTCTTAGATGGTGCTCTTGCCCATAAAGCTTATGAGAATACAGCACTTCCAATTGGCCAAGGGCAAACGATATCTCAGCCATATATAGTCGCGCGAATGACCGAATTACTCCTGCAACATAATCCCGTTAAAGTGTTGGAAATTGGTACGGGTTCTGGTTATCAAGCGGCTATCTTAGCCCAACTTGTACCGCAGCTATGTACAATTGAACGGATCAAAGCACTGCAAATCCAAGCGCGACAAAGATTAAAGCGCTTAGACTTACATAACGTATCGTTTAAATACGGTGATGGTTGGAAGGGCTGGCAAAATAAAGCGCCATTTGACGCGATTATGGTTACTGCTGCGGCGGCATCAGTACCTGAGGCTTTATTAACCCAGTTATCTGAAGGCGGTGTGTTAGTGATACCAGTAGGTGAGGATTCACAGCAGCTATTAAAAATAACCCGTCAAAATAATGAGTTTAACTCGCAAATCATTGAAGCTGTTAAATTTGTGCCATTAATTAATGGTGAACTTGCTTAATTAGGGTGATATTTCCCATCTTAGCTGGAGAGAGTGATTGAAGTATCACAATTGGTTGTATGTCTTTTTATTCGTGAGTTTTTTATCAGGCTGTAGCTTTCAAGCTCATACACCTGCGCCTGTGCAAAGCATTTCCTCCTCTGCAGGCCCTAAATATAATAAAGGCTCAATTACTTCTGGAAGCTATAAAGTCAAACGAGGTGATACTCTTTACTCTATCTCATGGGGAGCGGGTAAAGATTTTAATGATATTGCGGCTTATAATAAGCTCAAAGCGCCATATACCATCTACCCTGGTCAGACCTTAAAACTCTACAAGCCTACAACAGTTAAATCCACATCTAAATCGGTTGCTGTAGCGAACGCCAAACCCAAGCCAGTAAAGAAAACTGTGCCAAAACAAACCACAGTAACAAAACAAGCTAATGGCACAGCTAACAAAAACAGTACAAAAAAAGAGCTTGATCACAAAGCGAAGCCTGCGTATTCTGTAAAAACTACCCCAGAAAAGACGGTTCAAGTAGCGAAAAATCCTGTTTCAGGCTTACCTGATAAAGTAAGTAAGTGGAACTGGCCGAATAAAGGCAAGATAATAGGGTATTTCTCTACAACGCAGCAGGGCAACCAAGGTATTAAGGTTGCAGGTACACGTGGCGATATCATTAAAGCCGCTGCTGATGGAAGAGTTGTTTATGCTGGTAATGCGCTTCGTGGTTATGGCAATTTAGTGATTATCAAACATAACGATGATTTTTTAAGTGCATATGCTCATGCAGATTCAATATTGGTCAAAGAAAAGCAATATGTAAATGCCGGACAGACAGTTGCGAAAATGGGTAGTACAGGGGCCAACCAGGTGATGCTTCATTTTGAGATACGTCTCCATGGTAAGTCAGTAAACCCATTAAACTATTTACCTAAACGTTAACTGTTTAGTTCACATTAAAACGGAGGATAGGCAAGTGCACTAGTTACTTAAATTTACCAGGTTTGGGAGAGCACCATATGAGCCAAAAAAACAATGCTGCAGTCGCAGTAGAGCTTATGGATTTAGCCACACAACCACAAGAGGTTGCGCCGAAGGCAGGAAAAGCCAAAGAAGGGCAGCAATCCGATATTGATCAACAAGTTCAAGATGATTTGCAAAAGAATCTTGACGCCACTCAGCTATATCTAGGTGAGATCGGTTTTTCCCCTTTGCTTAGTGCAGAAGAAGAAGTCTTCTTTTCACGTAAAGCACTCAAAGGCTGCGAGAAGTCTCGTAACCGCATGATAGAAAGTAATTTACGCTTGGTTGTCAAAATTGCCAGAAGGTATAACAACCGAGGCTTAGCGTTACTTGATCTTATTGAAGAAGGTAATCTTGGGCTTATTCGCGCGGTCGAAAAATTTGACCCAGAGCGAGGATTCCGTTTTTCAACTTATGCGACTTGGTGGATTAGACAAACCATCGAAAGAGCTATCATGAATCAAACCCGCACCATTCGTTTACCTATTCATGTCGTTAAAGAGCTTAATGTGTACTTACGTACCGCGAGACAGCTAGCTCAAAAACTTGATCATGAGCCAACGGCAGAAGAAATTGCTGACACTTTAGATGTCTCTACCAGCGATGTAAGCCGCATGTTAAAGCTGAACGAAAAAATTACCTCAGTAGATACACCGTTAGGTGGCGATAATGACAAAGCCTTACTTGATGTCATTGCTGATGATGATTCAGTTGGGCCAGATTATAAAGTACAAGATGAAGATTTATCTCATTCAATTGTAGGATGGTTAAACGAGCTAAATACTAAACAAAGAGAAGTATTAGCGAGACGTTTTGGATTACTGGGTTATGAACCTTCTACACTAGAAAATGTGGGTGCTGAAATTGGCTTAACGCGTGAGCGTGTGCGTCAAATTCAAGTAGAAGCATTAAAAAGATTGAAAGACGTATTAGGGGCTCAAGGCTTGTCAGTAGAAGCATTATTTAGAAGCTAGTGCTTTGAAATATAGTGAAATAAGGGCATTAATGCCCTTTTTTATTGCCTGAATGTTCAGAAACTGGAGGTTTAAGATGAAAAGTAAAATTATTCTATTATTAATTCCATTGAGCTTATTAATTATTACAGCTTGTCAAAGTACTCGCGATAGTATGGTCGAGCAAGGTTACCCTTTAGCTTATGCCGATGGTTTTCAGGATGGTTGTGATAGCGGAAATAAAGCTGGGGGCAGTTTATTTGATCAATTTAAAAAGGATGTAACCCGTTTTAATAGTGAAACAGATTATGCTCAAGGTTGGTCTGATGGATTTCGTCAATGTGAAACTGAGCAAGAATCGATACAGCGTCAGGTAAGAATGAGCATTGAGCAACAAAATTTACAGCAGCAGAGAAAGACTAATGAGCTAGCTGAGCAACACGCGCTAGAGCGAGAAGTTATGAAAGGTGTTGATACGAGTGGATTAAAATCACTTGAAAACTAATAGTTAAAGCAAATCTTCAGATTAAAAAGCCGCTACATTTTACTGTTGCGGCTTATCATCGAATAGTTAACCAATAGCGTCTTACAGATTAGTTAATCGCTTTAGTTCATACAGCATATCTAAAGCTTGTTTAGGGCTGTAATCATCAGGATTAATCTGTGCGAGCTTTTTTGTCGCAGCTGATGATAGCGGCTCAGGCATGGTAAGATTAAGTGCCTCTTGGATAGGGACATTCTGTGTATTCGCTAAATCACGACTTTCAAGCATATGCAGTTTTTGCTTGGCAGCTTTTATGACATGAGCTGGTACGCCTGCAAGTGATGCGACTTGTAATCCATAACTTTTACTTGCTGCGCCTTCTTGCACAGCATGCATAAAGGCGATGGTGTCATCATGTTCTACGGCATCTAAATGCACATTGGCAGCGCCTGATATTTGTTCAGGTAGTTGAGTTAACTCAAAATAGTGAGTTGCAAATAAGGTTAGCGCTGCCACTTTTTCAGCTAAGTATTCAGCTGCAGACCACGCAAGCGATAGTCCATCATAGGTTGATGTTCCTCGGCCAATTTCATCCATTAATACTAAGCTTTTCGCTGTCGCATTGTGAAGGATGTTTGCTGTCTCAGTCATTTCAACCATAAAAGTTGAACGCCCAGATGCCAGATCGTCAGATGCGCCAATACGGGTGAATATGCGATCAATGGGGCCAATCACAGCTTTTTGCGCAGGCACAAAACTGCCTATATGTGCCATAAGCGTGATTAGCGCGACTTGGCGCATATAGGTTGATTTACCGCCCATATTAGGCCCAGTGACAATCAGCATACGTCGCTCTGGTGCCAGTGCAACTGGGTTGGCGATAAATGGACTTTGGCTGACTAGTTCAACGACTGGATGACGACCCGCTTCTATATGGATACCAATTTCATGACTAATTTGTGGGCAGTTATACCCTAATGTTTCTGCACGCTCAGCAAAATTACTAAGTACATCTAACTCCGATGCAGCTTGAGCAAATTGCTGTAATTCATGTAACTTGGGTAAAAGTAAATCGAACAATTCTTCCCAAAGTTGCTTTTCAATTGCCAAAGCTTTGCCTTGGCTTGAAAGTACTTTCTCTTCGTATTCCTTAAGCTCAGGGGTGATATATCGCTCAGTATTTTTAAGAGTCTGGCGACGTTGATAGCTTAATGGTACTTGATCAGATTGTAACCGGCTGACTTCAATGTAATAGCCGTGCACTCGGTTATAGCCAACTTTTAGCGTATTAATGCCAGTTTGTTCTTTTTCACGGGCTTCCATTTGTACTAAATAATCATTGGCACCTTCGCTAAGGCCACGCCACTCATCTAACTGAGCATTATATCCTGAACGGATAACGCCACCGTCACGGATTAGCATTGGCGGGTTATCAACAATGGCTGATTGCAACAATTGTTGTTGCTCAGGAAATTCACCTAATAAAGCTGCTAAGCGTTGCATTTCTGCTTGTTTGCAGTGACTGAGTGTTTGTTGGATTTCAGGCAACAAATCTAAGGCTTGGCGCAGGCGTGCAAAATCCCTAGGACGAGCACTACGAATAGCAAGGCGAGCCATGATACGTTCGATATCGCCTAAGGCTTTTAATTGTTGGTGTAAGTCAGCAAATAAGCCTGTTTCTATTAACTCAGAAACCGCTTGCTGACGTTGACTAATGTGCTGCTGATATCTAAGAGGCTGATGGATCCAGCGCTGTAACATTCGGCTGCCCATAGGCGTAGCCGTTTTATCTAATACCCAAGCAAGAGTGTTATCACGAGAACCCGAAAGATTAACGGTCAACTCAAGATTTCGCCTAGTTGCGGCATCTAAAATTATTGTATCAGCTTGGTTAAACATGGTAATGCTGCTGATATGGGGTAGAGCTGTTTTTTGGGTGTCTTTTACGTATTGCATAAGACAGCCAGCGGCTTGTAAAGATAAACGCGCATGGCTAACACCAAAGCCATGAAGGTCTTTTGTGCCAAACTGTTCCAACAATAACTGGATACTAGTGTCGTAATCAAATTCCCATTCAGGGCGACGTCTAATCCCCTTAAGGTTCTCGATAAGATGCCTATCAGCTAAATCTTCACTGTATAAAAGCTCTGCAGGGCTAGTACGCTGCAACTCAGCTTCTAATGTTTCTGAATTCTCAAGTTCAACAATGACAAATCGACCTGATGACACGTCCAAGGTTGCGTAGCCATAGCCATTTTTACCTTGGTAAACCGCAGCGAGTAAGTTGTCTTGTCTTTCTTGTAATAAGGCTTCGTCAGTTAAGGTGCCAGGGGTAACAATACGAACGACTTTTCGTTCTACTGGACCTTTACTGGTAGCGGGATCGCCAATCTGCTCACAAATAGCGACTGATTGACCAATCTGTACTAGCTTGGCGAGATAACCTTCAACGGCGTGATAGGGTAAACCTGCCATAGGTATTGCATTGCCGCCACTCTTGCCTCTAGCAGTAAGTGAAATCCCTAATAGTTCAGAAGCCAGTTTGGCATCTTCATAAAATAATTCATAAAAGTCTCCCATACGATAAAACAAAAGCATCTCTGGGTGCTGTGCTTTTAGCGTCAAATATTGACGCATCATTGGGGTATGCTTTTCTAAACTTGGGTCTTCATTTACGGTCATTAAGTAGTTGCTCTTAATCTGGCTTTAATACGGAATAATAAACGGGGCTCATCTTAACAATATTTAGTTTGATTCCCAATAAGCGATGTTCATACAGTGACTTTTAGAAAGACAAGTACTGTTATTTATTACGAATTAAATCTTTGAAAACTCGATAATTTACATTCGCTCATACTAGTGTATACAGTAGTTTGTTTAATGAGGTCTTTGAGGTTTTAAAACTTATTTTGGTTATTAGTTATTGATTAATAAGATAAAAATATTATAAGAATGAAATAATGTCAAAAAAGTATACAGTGACTATTGATACTGTATGATTATACAGTATACTGAGCTCATATTGTTAGACAGACAAATTTATTCGTTACCAAGTTCGCATGTCGAATTGAGTCACCTTAAAGGGATAAAGAGAATGAAAGCAGATCCAAATAAAGAGAAAGCGTTAAATGCCGTATTAGGTCAAATTGAAAAGCAATTTGGTAAAGGTTCAATCATGAAGTTGGGCGCAGATCGCACAATGGATGTTGAAACAATTTCTACTGGCTCACTTTCATTGGATGTTGCACTAGGTGCTGGCGGTTTACCGATGGGACGTATCGTAGAAATCTACGGTCCTGAATCTTCTGGTAAAACAACCTTAACACTTGAAGTGATTGCAGCAGCGCAGCGCCAAGGTAAAACTTGTGCCTTTATTGATGCTGAACATGCACTTGACCCTATTTATGCGAAAAACTTAGGCGTAGATATTGATAACCTTTTATGTTCTCAGCCTGATACGGGTGAGCAAGCGCTTGAGATTTGTGATGCATTAACACGCTCTGGCGCTGTTGATGTAATTATTGTCGATTCGGTTGCTGCATTAACACCTAAAGCGGAAATCGAAGGTGAGATTGGTGATTCGCACATGGGCTTAGCGGCACGTATGATGAGCCAAGCAATGCGTAAACTTGCTGGTAACCTTAAGCAATCAAACACACTGCTTATCTTTATTAACCAAATCCGCATGAAAATTGGTGTTATGTTTGGTAACCCAGAAACCACAACGGGTGGTAATGCACTTAAGTTCTACGCTTCAGTTCGTCTTGATATTCGCCGTACAGGTGCGATTAAAGATGGTGATGCTGTTGTGGGTAATGAAACACGCGTGAAAGTGGTTAAGAACAAAATTGCTGCGCCATTTAGACAAGCTGAATTCCAAATTCTTTATGGTAAAGGGATTAACCGTACTGGCGAGTTAGTTGATTTAGGTGTAGCGCATAAGCTTGTTGAAAAAGCGGGAGCATGGTACAGCTACCAAGGCAATAAAATCGGTCAAGGCCGTGCTAATGCTGGTAAATACTTAGTTGAAAACCCAGCAATAGCTGAAGAAATTGAAACTAATTTACGTCAAATGCTATTAAGCAAAGAAAAAGAAGCCGCTCCTGCAGAGTCTGATGAAAATATTGATTTAGAAACAGGTGAAGTTTTTTAAATCGAGTTTAAATCCTGAGTAGCAGGAAGCTAACTCGAACAGCTATAAACTAAATTATCGTTAAACGAGTTTCTCTACAGCTTACTTGAAATTAATAAATCGCGATTGGTTTTGCCAATCGCGATTTTTTTATATTTTGAAATAGTTTGTAATGCGTGTAAGTCATTAGTAAAAATGCTTTAAAACTAGAACAGAGTATTGCCTTTTCGAACTGCTATGAATTATTCAGAATATAACCCTAAGATCTTGCTATCACCATCAAATCGCTAGGGTAATTAGTGAATTACAAATGATTCCCTGGTCAAGGTTGATGAAGGCTGGTTATCATGTGGTTCGTGAAATAAAGACTATTTAAGTTATCGCAATATTGTCATAACGCTTCCTTTCAATTTTGATTTGGACTATTTAGGCCATAAAATTGAATTGTCGATTAACATAATCGCTCCCAAATGTAAGAAAATCGCTAATCTAAGCCGCTAGATTCTCGCACCTTCAGTTTGTTTAAGTATATAATGTTGCCAATATTCGAGCTGTTATACAGCTTCAAGATAAATAGAATTTATCCATTTAGGGCGATTTCATGTTTCAGACCACCACAGAATTAAGAAGCGCATTTTTAGCGTATTTTGGTAACAACGGACACCAAGTTGTCGACAGTAGCTCATTAGTGCCGCATAACGACCCAACGTTATTGTTTACTAATGCGGGTATGAACCAGTTTAAAGAAGCTTTTCTTGGCTTGGAAAACCGTGGTTATACTCGAGCGACAACATCACAGCGCTGTGTTCGTGCTGGTGGTAAACACAATGATTTAGACAATGTCGGTTATACCGCTCGTCATCATACGTTTTTTGAAATGTTAGGTAACTTCAGCTTTGGCGATTACTTTAAAGAAGAAGCCATTTCATTTGCATGGAACTTCTTAACTCAAACATTGAAATTACCGACAGAAAAATTATGCGTCACTATCTATGATACTGATGATGAAGCATTTGAAATTTGGAATAAGAAAATCGGCGTTGCAGCTGAAAATATTATTCGCATTGGTGACAACAAAGGCGCAGCTTACGCTTCAGATAACTTCTGGCAAATGGGTGACACTGGCCCTTGTGGTCCATGTTCTGAAATTTTCTATGATCACGGTGAGCACATTTGGGGCGGCCGCCCAGGCACACCTGAAGAAGATGGCGATCGTTTCATTGAAATCTGGAATATCGTATTCATGCAGTATAACCGTCAAGCTGATGGTGAAATGCAGCCGTTACCAAAACCTTCAGTTGATACTGGTATGGGCATTGAGCGTATTGCAGCAATTATGCAAGGTGTACACTCAAACTACGAAATCGATATATTCCAAGCCTTAATCAAAAAAGCCGCTGAAATTATCAATGTACAAGATTTAGAAAATAAATCATTGCGCGTTATTGCCGACCATATTCGTTCTTGTTCATTCTTGATTGCTGATGGTGTTATGCCATCAAATGAAGGTCGTGGTTACGTACTACGCCGAATCATTCGCCGTGCAGTTCGTCACGGTAATAAGCTAGGGGCGACTGAGACATTCTTTTACAAGTTATTACCTACACTTATCGAAGTGATGGGCGATGCGGGTAAAGGCCTTGTTGAAGCGAAAGCGATTATTGAAAAGTCGTTGAAAGCGGAAGAAGAACAGTTTGCAAGAACTCTAGAGCGTGGTTTAGGCATTCTAGATGCTGCATTAAACGAGTTAAGCACTAATGTGTTAGACGGTGAAACCGCATTCAAACTTTACGATACTTATGGTTTCCCTGTTGATTTAACGGCAGATGTTTGTCGTGAGCGTGATATTACTGTTGATGAAGCAGGTTTCGAAGCAGCAATGGCAGAGCAAAGAAGCCGTGCACAAGCAGCTGGTAACTTTGGTACTGATTATAACAGCGGCCTGAAAATCGAAGGTGAGACTGAATTCTGTGGTTACACCGAATTAAATGGTCAAGGTGCTGTAACAGCAATCTACGTTGAAGGTGTTGCAGTAGAGTCACTTGTCGCAGGACAAGACGCTGTCATCGTATTAGATAACACGCCGTTTTATGCTGAGTCTGGTGGACAGGTTGGTGATAAAGGTCAACTGTCTGTTGATGAGACGGTATTTACTGTCGCTGACACTCAAATTTTCGGTCAGGCTTTTGGTCATGAAGGTAAGTTAACTGCTGGAACCTTAACCCTTGGTCAAACCGTTAACGCTGAAGTGGATAAAAAACTACGTCATCGTACTCAATTAAACCATTCAGTGACGCATTTATTACATTCTGCATTACGTAATGTATTGGGCACCCATGTTAACCAGAAAGGGTCATTAGTAAACCCTGAACGTTTACGTTTTGACTTTGCACATTTTGAAGCTGTTACTGCAGCAGAACTTAAGCAAGTTGAAGAAATGGTTAACACTCAAATTCGTCGTAATCATCAACTGAAAACCGCAGTAATGGGGATTGATGAAGCCAAAGAGCAAGGCGCTATGGCGTTATTTGGTGAGAAGTACGACAACGAAGTACGTGTCGTTACCATGGGCGATTTCTCTATCGAGCTTTGTGGTGGTACTCATGTGGGCCGCACTGGTGATATTGGTTTATTCAAAATCACATCAGAAGGTGGTATTGCTGCGGGTATTCGTCGTATTGAAGCAGTAACTGGTGCAGCAGCAATGGCTTATGTAGCAGAGCAACAAGCTCAGCTTGATAAAGCGGCTTCATTACTTAAGTCTGATTCAGCTTCTGTGGTTGTAAAACTAAAAGCACAGCTTGATAAAGTGAAGCAGCTTGAAAAAGAAATGTCTCAGCTTAAAGACAAGTTGGCGGCAGCAGCGAGCGCAGATATTGCTGGCGAAGCCATTGATCTTAACGGCGTTAAAGTATTAGTTAAAAAACTTGAAGGTGCAGACCCTAAATCACTTCGTGGTTTGCAAGATGAATTAAAACAAAAGCTTAATTCAGCGATTATCGTATTAGGTATTGCAAACGAAGGCAAAGTGAACTTAATTGCCGGTGTGAGCAAAGATCTTGTAGGTAAAGTGAAAGCGGGTGAGTTAGTTGCTATGGTTGCTCAGCAAGTTGGCGGTAAAGGCGGTGGGCGTCCTGATATGGCTCAAGCTGGTGGTACTCAGCCTGAGAAACTTGATGAAGCGTTAGCGTTAGTACAACCATGGTTAACAGAACGTTTAAGCTAGTAATGAACCAAAACTGTTCTAACGGATAGTTTAGGTGATGATTTAAGAGATTAAACTGTTTTATTTCATCATCTTTTGATCTCAGTCGCTTTATGGCTTGAGTGATTGTTTAAGGTTTGGCATAGTAGATTTATTGATGTTGGTTAATAAGTTAACCAACATCAATATTTTGTATAATCTGGTTCAAAGCACTACAAATTAATTGGTTATAGATTTTTATGCTAATTTGATGATAAAAGCAGCAACTTGATGCGAAAGTTCTGTTTTAGCTTTGTCTAAAGAATGGTCTGCAAATGTTAACAGCTTGATACGAGCAGACTTTTAAAATGCCAAAATTCTTTGATTTTCGATTTTTTACGCTAAAAAGCTTAAAAATTTTATTGATTTAGTGTCGTCACTAATGATTTGTATTAAGCTAACACTATTAAACGCGCATATTACGGATAGAAGCTGGTGTATGCTGATTGGACTAAAGGAGCAATCGAATGCTGATTTTGACTCGCCGTGTAGGCGAAACATTAATGATAGGTGATGAAGTGACTGTTACTGTACTGGGTGTTAAAGGTAACCAAGTACGTATCGGTGTGAATGCACCTAAAGAAGTATCAGTTCATCGTGAAGAAATTTATCAACGTATCCAGTCTGAAAAATCTGGAAATAGCACCCCTGAGGGTGGCAATTTCTGATAAATCAGAATTGTTCAGCGTTATACCATTTAAGCCAGTGAAAGCTGGCTTTTTTGTGTCTGACACAAAAATGAACCAACCTTTGATTATGAGCATTGAATAAAACCGAACCAGCTATTATTGAATGAGTTCGTTGTGTTTCGGTTTGTGTTACTTCTGTATGCCATGAACAATCTTTTAATGATTCGATTATACTGTATAGCACTTTAGGTCCCCCAAAGCTTACTCAGGTTTTGCTGATTCTCTCATCGTTGTACTCGTTTTATATTCCTTCTTCTATCCACTCTGCTATTCCTTCTTTTATCCACTCCGCTAATCCTTCTTCTATCCATTCTACTATTCCTTCTTTTATCCACTCCGCTATTCCTTCTTCTATCCATTCTGCAATTCACTCTTCAATTCACTCTTCAATTCATGGTTATTCTCACGTTGCATGCTTTGGTGCTGTTATA
The DNA here is from genome assembly GCF_020806285.1 of Shewanella sp. 10N.7. Lineage (NCBI taxonomy): Bacteria > Pseudomonadati > Pseudomonadota > Gammaproteobacteria > Alteromonadales > Shewanellaceae > Shewanella > Shewanella sp. 10N.7. Next base: position 321 of record NZ_JAJGZS010000007.1, on the reverse strand, counting down.
TAAAGAAGGCTTAATATCATGATGTGGCTAAGTGTACTTTTAAGGACAATAAAATCGTTGTCGATTGCAGAAGTGGATAAACTGAAACGTCACGACTTTAAATAGTGATGAATTGTTTTAAAGCAAAAAAACAAAAATCGGTAGGGTGAATTGAAAATATTTGTGGCTTAAGTCGGCAATATGATTAAAAACAGTTCAAATGAATATATGTTTCTGAAAAAGGGTTTGACTTATTTTCTTCAAACAGTAATATACCGCCCAAGAAACGGAGAGGTGGCCGAGTGGCCGAAGGCGCTCCCCTGCTAAGGGAGTATGGGCTTT
>NZ_JAJGZS010000079.1:0-405 GCF_020806285.1 Shewanella sp. 10N.7 | reverse complement strand
GCCATATATGGACCCATCCGGTTTGCAAGATATTTGATACTGATTCAGAGAAGAGTTCATTGCACCCATATATCCGGCCTGTTTTTGAGGTATTCCTCTGGCCCTGATGGATATCTGCTTTTACTGTCCTTATCATCCCTGCGGCTTCTTAGAGCCAATGGCGTATTAAGGTTTTCAGTAAATCAGTCTGACTGTCTCATCATCAAATCAAATGTCTTAGCAACTTGGTGGTTAGATTAAAGCTTTTGCTCATTCCTGTCGTTTAAAGTGCCAATTTGTATTCTTCCTCTCGAGCTGCGATTACCCATGCCATTCTTGCAAGCTTATTAGCCACAGCCACGCAGGCGGTATTAAATCCTCGCCTTTCAGACAGTGCGATAGCCCAGCAGCTAAACCTATCTGATT
>NZ_JAJGZS010000078.1:0-416 GCF_020806285.1 Shewanella sp. 10N.7 | reverse complement strand
CATCTAGCGACGAAGCTTCAAAGTCTCCCACCTATCCTACACATGTAGGTTCAATGTTCAGTGCCAAGCTATAGTAAAGGTTCACGGGGTCTTTCCGTCTAGCCGCGGGTATACGGCATCTTCACCGCAATTTCAACTTCACTGAGTCTCGGCTGGAGACAGCGTGGCCATCATTACGCCATTCGTGCAGGTCGGAACTTACCCGACAAGGAATTTCGCTACCTTAGGACCGTTATAGTTACGGCCGCCGTTTACTTGGGCTTCGATCATGAGCTTCTCCGAAGATAACCCAATCAATTAACCTTCAAGCACCGGGCAGGCGTCATACCGTATACGTCATCTTGCGATTTTGCACAGTACTGTGTTTTTGATAAACAGTTGCAGCCACCTGGTATCTGCGACTGCCAGCAGCTTAG
>NZ_JAJGZS010000077.1:0-425 GCF_020806285.1 Shewanella sp. 10N.7 | reverse complement strand
TTCTTTGGCATCCATTCCGTTTTATAGCTTCTAAAAAAACGCTCCATTACGGCATTATCCCAGCAATTACCTCGACGGCTCATGCTCTGATTGATTTGGTACTTCCAAAGCATTTGTCGATACTGAAGACTGCTGTAGTGACAACCTTGGTCTGAATGAAATAATAGACCTTTAGGCCGTCCACGACTTTCAAAAGCCATTCTTAAAGCTGCACAGGTCAAATCTGTATTCGGACTATCAGAACAAGCCCAGCCAACTATTTTTCTCGCATATAAATCCATGACTACCGCTAAATATAACCATTTTGTTCCAGACCAAATGTAGGTGACATCACCACACCAAACCTCGTTTTTAGCGTTAACATTAAATTGTCTTTTTAGCAGGTTAGGAGCTATTTTTGACTCACTTTTAGCTATTTTGTATCG
>NZ_JAJGZS010000076.1:0-426 GCF_020806285.1 Shewanella sp. 10N.7 | reverse complement strand
GGTAGCCCTAGGGGAACCTGGGGCTGGATCACCTCCTTACCTATACGACTAACTTAATGTTTGTTGAGTGTTCACACAGATTGCTTGTTAACTTCTTCGGAAGTTGAGCGAAATGCGCCGCTGGCCGGTTAGCATTGTTCTTTAACAATTTGGAAAGCTGATAGTATTTAATTGCATGAGTCTGTCATGTTAATTAATTACAAATCGTATTATTGGGAAGTTAATCCCTTTTCAGTAATACATTGAGTTCTCAAAACACTTTATTAAGTGTCTTGAATATTCTAAAAACTAAGGCGAATTTGTGTACTCGTAAGAGATGCAAATTAGTAATAAACCAGCTAGTTACGATACAACAGTTAAGGCTACCCGCCTTAACAACAGTCTGTTTCTTTTAGAAACTTATTTGGGTTGTATGGTTAAGTGACT
>NZ_JAJGZS010000075.1:0-433 GCF_020806285.1 Shewanella sp. 10N.7 | reverse complement strand
AACACTTCGCATAATGTATTTATGCTGTAGCTCTGCCTGAGTTTCTCAATTATTAAGAATTGTTCAGTGAGTCCGACATCAACAGAGCTGTGGCTTTTTTTAATATTTCGTTGTGCTCCTGGAGGCGAGCAAGTTTCTTTTTTAACTCTCGAATTTCAATTTGTTCTGGCGATATAGGTGATGCTTTAGGTTGCTTACCTTGTCGCTCTTCCCTTAATTGTCGAACCCATTTATCCATGGTTGATTTGCCTACACTCATGGCTTGAGCAGCTTCAACAATTGAGTAATTTTGATCTAGCACTAATTGAGCTGATTCAAGTTTGAACTCTGCGCTAAAAAGTCTTCTTGTACGTTTTTTCATAATGTCACCTGTTAACTTATGAGGTGATAATATCACCTCTAACTAGGTGGCCAAATTAACTATGCCACTACA
>NZ_JAJGZS010000074.1:0-451 GCF_020806285.1 Shewanella sp. 10N.7 | reverse complement strand
AACATGACAGACTCATGCAATTAAATACTATCAGCTTTCCAAATTGTTAAAGAACGGGCTTAAAAAAGCCAAAGATAAAGCTGTCGCTTTATCTTTGGCGTCTCTATCCAATGTGCATGATTTACCTTTTAAATAAAAGTAAGTAAATGGTGGAGCTATGCGGGATCGAACCGCAGACCTCCTGCGTGCAAGGCAGGCGCTCTCCCAGCTGAGCTATAGCCCCATTTACATGCAGTCAAACAAAATACGTTAATACAAAATCTTCATCTTAGGAGAAATAGAAGATTTTGGTGGGTCAGAGTGGACTTGAACCACCGACCTCACCCTTATCAGGGGTGCGCTCTAACCAGCTGAGCTACAGACCCAACGTAATTTTGCTCTTTCTTTCTATCAAGTAATCTGTGTGAACACTCAACAAACATTAAGTTAGTCGTATAGGTAAGGAGGTGAT
>NZ_JAJGZS010000073.1:0-514 GCF_020806285.1 Shewanella sp. 10N.7 | reverse complement strand
AACGCTGAAACAGTCTGAAAACTAATTCGGTTAGCACTGGCTGATGAGGCCATGTTGATGAGTGTATTTAATTGTATGACCCGTGATGAAGGGGTTATACGTTGGAGATAAATAAACATGACCAACTCGCTACAGTTACTATGAGTACCTCTCTATTAAAAGGTTCAATTTGTTTCATAAAAAATGATCATTTTTATGATTTATTAAAAATATGACTTAGAAACGCCTTGGCGGGTTATCTTATTTGCAGCTTGAGGGGTGGATGTTGTGGGCTCTCTGCCAGTGCAGGTGCATTTAACGTCGAACTCACCTTAATCAAAAATCAGGTTAAACAGAAGCCACCTAAATCAAAAGTTGCGTTAATCAGTAGTCAGGTTAATTAAAAGTCACGTTAATCATTTATACGCAAAAAAAATGGCAACCCAATGGGTTGCCAGAAGTATCTCTGCGGGACATGGCTAATAATGCGCTAGCGTATTAACTCGTTCCCAAATAAGGGGGATGATGATGAAAC
>NZ_JAJGZS010000071.1:0-549 GCF_020806285.1 Shewanella sp. 10N.7 | reverse complement strand
CATCACCGCCAGCAGCGTACCTTCTCCCGAAGTTACGGTACCATTTTGCCTAGTTCCTTCAGCCGAGTTCTCTCAAGCGCCTTGGTATTCTCTACCCGACCACCTGTGTCGGTTTGGGGTACGATTCCTACTAACCTGAAGCTTAGAAGATTTTCCTGGAAGCATGGCATCAACTACTTCATCCCCTTGGGGACTCGTCATCAGTTCTCAGCCTTAATGTAAACCCGGATTTGCCTAAGTTTACAGCCTACAACCTTAAACGCGGACAACCAACGCCGCGCTAGCCTAGCCTTCTCCGTCTCTCCATCGCAGTTAGCAGAAGTACAGGAATATTGACCTGTTTCCCATCGACTACGCCTTTCGGCCTCGCCTTAGGGGTCGACTCACCCTGCCCCGATTAACGTTGGACAGGAACCCTTGGTCTTTCGGCGTGGGGGTTTTTCACCCCCATTATCGTTACTCATGTCAGCATTCGCACTTCTGATACGTCCAGTGTGGGTTACCCCTTCACCTTCAACCGCTTACAGAACGCTCCTCTACCGCTTGCTC
>NZ_JAJGZS010000070.1:0-551 GCF_020806285.1 Shewanella sp. 10N.7 | reverse complement strand
CGGCATGATAATAACTCCCCTAAGCGTGTACAGATTTACTTGACCACATCAATATCGACCGCGCTGTCTGTTAGCTTTAGCTACTAACTCATTGACTCAAATTCCAGACACAACAAAGCCCGTTACCTGAGTAACTGGCTAACTGCTCTCAATTAAGAGGCACTAATTTTAAAGATATGGTGCGCTTGGCAATGACCTATTTTTACATGGGCATATCGCTCACACTATCTGTTAGCTTTAGCTACTAACTAACTCATTCGCTCAAATTCCAGACACAAAAAAGCCCGTTACCTGAGTAACGGGCTAACTGCTCTCAATTAAGAGGCACTAATTTTAAAGATATGGGGTGCTTGGCGATGCCCTATTTTTTACTATCCTTGTAAGGGTACATGGGCATATCGCTCGCACTATCAACTGTTGATGTGTCTAAACCCGCGGTTGAACTTTTTTTAGGCAAAGAAAAAGCCCTAACACATTGTGTTAGGGCTTTATCAGTATTAGGCGCTTGGCGATGACCTACTTTCACATGGGGAGACCCCACACTATCATCG